>CALBMC010000066.1 GCA_937895685.1 uncultured bacterium
AGGAAAAAGATATTTTTCTAATTTAAAGAGAAAAGAGCCTCTATCAACCTTAAGACCAGTATGGAAAACAGAAACATTTCCATATTCACCATCAACGGACTTATTATCTCTGAGCGCAATTAGAGAAAATTCAATTTCTGATTTTGAAATTCTTTTCACAGTCTCATGAACTGCAAGCTCTGCCCCACCGACAAACTCTGGTAGATAAACCAGAGAAAATATTAAAACTTTTTTCTTTTTAAATTCGTTATTTAATGACATTGATTTTTATTTAAAAAATGGTATAGTTTGCATACAAATTTATGCAAGAAGCGAAAAGAATTATTGTCTTTCTTGGGGACCTAGGAACTCTGGTCATCTCCTTTTTCGCTACTCTCATAATAAGCTATCCTCGCGAACTTAGCGAGCAGGCCCAAATCCACGCTTACCCTTTTCTTATCTTGTATTTTACTTGGATAATAATCCTTTACGTTTTCAACCTATATGAGCCGAACAACATAAAACCAGGAATAGAGGTAGCAAAAACAATAGGATGGAGTCTTTTCACCTGCCTAACAATTGGAATAATTTTCTTTTACTTCATCCCTCTTTATGGAATAAGCCCAAAGACAAACCTATTGATAAACCTTGGTATCTTTGGAGTACTCTTTGTTTTTTGGAGAAGAATTTGTTTCCGATGGTTTTCAAAAATATATAAAAGAAAAATTCTTATAATCGGAGACAGCGTTTTTGCAAAGTACCTAGAAAATGTATACAGAACAAATCCTCATCTTGGATTTTCTTCAGCCGGAATAACAAATGACCAAGAAGAAGCAAAAAGAAAAATAGAGGAAGAGAAAATAGAATCAGTTGTAATTGAAGAAAAAGAAAATATTGAAATGCTAAGAAACTTAATTGCAAAAAAAGTGACAATAATTCCTCTTGGAAGTGCTTATCAGACAATATTTCAGATTTCACCAATAGAACTAATCTCCCCTAGTGAAGCAATTTCTCTAGCAGAAGAAAAAGAACTCCTTATCTATAGATTCTTTTCTAGAATTATAGAAATAATTTTCTCATCAATAGTCCTAGTTGCAACTCTACCAATTACAATAATTTCAGCGATTTTAATAATGATCGAAGATAGTGGACCGTTTTTATACAAACAATCACGAGTTGGAGAAAACGGAAAAACTTTTCTGCTATACAAATTCCGATCTATGAGAAAAGACGCTGAGAAAGACGGGGCTAAGTGGGCAGAAAAAGGAGACAACAGAGTAACAAGAATTGGAAGAATATTAAGAAAAACACATATCGATGAAATTCCTCAAATGTGGAATATCTTAAAAGGCGATCTTGCGCTTGTTGGACCTCGTCCAGAGAGACCAGAATTCGTTACAATGCTCGAAAAAGAAGTTCCCTACTATTTCCTCCGACACACAATAAAACCAGGATTCACAGGATGGGCACAAGTTAAATTCAGATACGCCAGAAACGTTGACGACTCAAAAACAAAATTTGAATATGATCTATACTATATGAAAAATAGAAACATTTTCATGGATCTTGGAATTATAATCAAAACCGCTCAGATTATTTTTACTCACTAGTTTTTTATTCTCTCCACCTTTGGAACAGTTCCCCAAGCAGGGTAATCACTTTCTGTTAGTTTAGGGAAAGTAACAAGAAGTAAATCTCTATATTCATTATATTTTTCTCTATTTCCATCTTCCATTGCCACAATCATTCCTCTCATATAACTAGTCTTTTGGTAAGGGGCGATTTGTATTGCTTTATCTAGCATTTCATAAGAGAGCTCCCACTCAGTCACAATTTCATAGACTTGAGCTAAAACCCAAAGCCCTTGAGGATTGTTTGGAGATACTTCAACTGCTTTATTTCCCCACTTTTCTGCTTCCATTATGAAAGCACCTCTGTCCTGTTGTGGACTGAAATACGCGGCAAGATTATTTAGAGAAGCAAGAATAGTGAAAGTTCTTTGATAATAAGGAAATCTCTCTGCTCCTCTTTCTGCAAAGCTAATAGCCCCTTTCAAATCAGTTACAACCATTGATCTGTCTTCTGGGGTCATTTTCACAGCAGAGCTTGTAAATTTACTTATTTGATTGAAAACCATTTCAGCTATAACTGGATTATCAGTGGAGTCTCCAATTGATATTACCTCTCCATTGTCATAAAGGGACATTCTCTCAACTGGATCTTTGGCTGTGGCAATTCTTACATATGATTTTGACTTAAAGGCTGGAAGGTAAGCAAAGAAAATAAAAGCCGTTATTAGCACAGCCCCGAAGACAAGAGGAGAAAAAGGGTGTTCCATTAATTGATAAAATTTACTCCCTCCCTCTTCATCTTTTTCATCACTAGAAATAAAAGAAACAAATCCGAAAGTAACCACAAACAAAATCAGTGGAACCATTGTGTCAAAAATAAATATATTTTGAATTAAATAAGAAATTAATAAACCACAAAGTAGAGATGCTTCTAAATTATTAATTTTAGATTTTTTTCTAGCTAAATTAATCGAATAGAAGAGAGAGAAAATTAAAAAAGCAAAAGCGAGGGCACCGACAATTCCAAAGTTATAGATAATCTCAATGTAAGCGTTGTGTGGACGATCAACGAAGTATTCATTTAAATATTTTGGAGTAAGAATGATTGGATTAAAGTTCTTTGTAAATTCAGCTACGAACATTTCATGACCCTGTCCAAAAATTGGATTTTGCTTAAATCCTTCTATTCCTATATCCCAATAAACAAAACGATTTGGCCAAGCAGCATCTGAGAACTTTTGATTAACGACATTTCCAGGAGTAACTAGTTTAACTATTCCAACAGACACAACCGCCAAAAGAATAACTCCCAAAACAATTCCTGAAAACTTCATTATCTTTTTGCTTGAAAAAGATAAATATAAGATAGCTGAAGATATTACCCCAAAGAATAATCCAAGGGCTGCACCTCTTGCCTCTCCGACAAGAGACATCACCCCATCAATAGTTCCATTTAAAATTCCTGGTGTATTTATAAAAATTGGACATAAAACAGACAAAAAAAAGATTATTCCAGCTACAATATAACCTTTTTTCTTTCCAAATATTTTAGGTAGAAGAATAAAAGAAGCAAACATTGGGAAAAGCAAAGATGCTCCTACAAAAGAAGAGTTACCTAGAGTGAACCCTCCTCCAAAAAAGTTACCAATATTCTGATCAAAAAAAGTAAAGACAGCAATGATTGTCATCGATAAAGCAATACCAAGGTAAAGTTTTGCCCAATCCCTTTCAGTTTTAAAAATTGCTCTAAGCAAAATAAACAAAACAAACAAAGATGAGTAGAACAGGAGTCCTGTGCCTCTTTCAAAAGAAGACCAGAAAGAGTGTCCGAAATCTAATCCAAATATAGAAGAGATGAACATACAGCCAAGGAAAAGCAAAAATGAAGCTCCGATCATGTCTAACTTTGGAAACTTTACCTTTCCTAAGTGAACCGCATACAAAAACAAAAATAGGATAATAATTATTGACCCTTGAAAGAAGGCAGTCTTTGCACTAAAAAATGGGAAAAAATAATTTGGATTATAAACAAACGGAATAAAAGCAACCAAACCAATAATTAATGCTTTTAAGAAATTTATTAAACCGGACTCTTTTTCTGTTCTTTTCATAATTTATTTTGTTAATTCATCATATACCCGAAAAACTTTTTTACACATTAATTCTTTAGAAAAATTATTTTTAACTCTTTCTTTTTCTTTTTCACTTATCTGTAACAAGAAATTTGGATTCTCTAGTATCTTTCTAAAAAAATCTTGCATCCCCTCTACCTCTTGACCCTTTTTAACCAAAACCCCAGCTCCATCCTCTAATGCCTCTTTAATGCCCCCAACATCACTTGCTATAACCGGCAAACCATAAGACATGGCTTCTATTATGGTCATCGGGAAGCCCTCCCAGCGGGTCGGCAAGGCAAAGATATGAGAAGATTTATATATTTCACCAACCTGCTCATTTGGAACGTCTCCGAGCATTTTAACATCAATTCCCCGCCCTTTTGTTTTCAAGAAATCATCAATTATAAATTTCTCCCTACCTGAACCAATTATTGAAACCTGAAACCTGTCTTGATCTTCCTTTTTAAAACCACAGATGGCTTCTAGGATTTTCACAGGCTCCTTAGGTGGAACAAGACGTCCCACAAAAAGAACTTTTATCTTCTCATTTATTTTAGGTAAAAAATAATTTGTGTTTTCATTAATCTCTATCCCATTCCAAATAACTTCTAATTTATTTCCAGAAAAAATAAGTTTCCTTTTTGCAAGATTGTAATCATTTCTTGAAACGGTAATTATTTTGTCGGTAAAAGGAGTTATGAGATTCTCCGCCAACAAAGCGATGGTTCTACGGAAAAAGGGTGTTCCCTTTGTAAAACTCCAGCCATGAGCTGTGAAAACTTTCTTAGCCAAACCAAAAGAAGCAATACGACCAATGAAACCAGCCGCTCCACTGTGAGCATGGACTATATCCGGTTTTTCTTTTTTTATAATTTTTCTTAAAACCAAAACAGACCTTAGTTGTTTTATTGGGTTCCATGAGTTAGCAAAAAACTTATTTTCTATAAATTTAATCCCGAGATTTTCTGTTTTACTTTTCAGCCACCCATCTCCACTAGAAATAACTGTCATATCAAATCCCAGTTTCTTCCCTTCTTCAAGAAGATAGCCCAAATGAACCTGCGCCCCACCAACTTCAGTTTTAGTAATTAAGTAAATTATTTTCATTTTATTTAGATATTTCCGAATGGGAATATTTCTATGCTTGGGAAACTTCTTATTTGATCTTCAATATGCTTTTTAACTTTCTGAGGCAATACAACGTTTGGATATTTATTCGCATAAGCATTGGCGTAATCCCAAGAACCTTTTAGATCCTTTGAATACAATTTTCCTAGAGCAACGAAGGCTGGAGCAACAGGATGATTTGGAGATTCCAGAACTGCACTTTCGGCAAGTTCAATACTATCCTTCACATTCCCTTGTCCCAAAACAAGCTGATATTGCAAGACATAAGCAAGATTTAGCTTTGCTCTAAAATCAAGAGGGTTTTTCTCTATTCTATTTCTGAATGTTTGTTCATATACAGAAAATTCTTTTTTCAATATTTCCACTTTTTGTTTATCCTTTAAGATTTCTGGATTTTCTCTTATGTCCTTTATAACTTGGAACATAACAAAGCGTGCAGAGTCATGAGCATAAGGAGTAAAATCCAAACCTCGAGAGAGCATCTCATTTCTCTTGGCTCCATCTTCAAGCTCAAAAGAAGCAAAGAATGATTGTTTGTTTGAACTAGTTGGTTTAAATAAAACAAAACATAAAGTACTAGAAACTAAAACCAAAATAACCCCAGCAACAACTCTTTTGTCTCTACTCATCTGAAAATCAAAGGTTGGAATAGACAAAATCTTTTCTTTATCCACGATTGAAGAAAGTAATGACAGAACACAGAATATATATACAGTTGAAATAAGAACATCAAAAGATGTTTGCAACTCAACAAAGTGAACAAGAAGAAGCAGTGGAATCAAATACTTATACCCGTCTTCACCGAAAAATATAACAAATAAATAAGCCGGCAAAATCAAGAAGACAAGTAGATAAAAAATAAACAAAACTATTCCCCCACCAATAAGGGTATCTAGGACAACATTGTGAACTCTATCGAACCAAATTTCTCCAACATAATCAGGCTGAGCCAATCTTGAGTCAAAGTATTTCTGATATCCATATTCAAAGTTTTCAATTCCCCAACCAGTAACTGGTCTTTCTTTTATTGCATCTACCGCCATTTGCCAAACAATTGGTCTAGCAGCAGTAGACTCTGCATCGTACCACTGTCTTAATTTGCTTTGGTCATTGAAGAATTGTCCAAGTAAAACAGCGTACAAGGCAAAGAAGATTGCCACAGCACTTCCGGCAAAAATAAGACGAGTTTTTTTCTCTGTTCTTTGGTGAATAAACTTTAGAACTAAAACCACCACAACTGATAAAACTAAAACAAGAGCTGAAGTCCTAGCGGATCCAACAAGGTCAAAAACGTTAGATTCATTACCAGAAACTAAAACTTCCCAATTGAAAAATAGTGGAGAGAAAAATATCAAAACAAGAGAAAACAAATCAAAAATTCTTCTTCCTATCATTCTTTCTTTCCATTCATCTGCCAGCGCATTCAAAATAAAGAAAAACATTATAACTAGATAAAGTCCGGCATAAGAAGAGTTCCCTATTGTGTAAGCTTCTGCTCCGTAAGCAAAATATCCAGATTTAGAAAAAAGTGATATGTAACTAACTAAAGACATACCGACTCCTCCCAAAATAGAAAATCTCCTAATTATTTTCCAACCATCAAGATCAATGAAGAATCTTGAAATTATATAGAAGGAATAAACCAGTGAAAGAAGAGCTAACCCTTGCATTCGGCTTTGATTGGACCAGACTGAATGAACGAAATCTACACCGAAAATAGCGGTTATCCAAGAAGCTAGGAAGAATAAGCTTATAGATAAGTCTACAAGATTAAACCTGCTTTCTATCCTTCTTTTCGGGGCATAGAAAATAGACCAGAAACCAACAATAAATAGTAATGAAATTATTAATACTGAAAAAGCGATATATTTAGAGGTTGTAGCTGGAAATAGGTAATTTTCGAAAAAGACAAACGGGAAAATACCCAAAAATATTCCAACAACCCAAGCGATAAATTTCTGCATAAGAGCCATTTTAGCAAAATCTGATCTTTTAATAAACCCCTCAAAAAAACTAGGAATAAGAAAAACCCCCGAGAAATCGGGGGTTTTTCCGTCGCTACCTGCGAACCAAACTTCTAGCTATTAGTTAATAGCTATGTAGTCAGTCTTGAAGTCATCAAGATTGAATGTGAAGTCTTGGAATACAGATGCGCTGTCTGAAGAGTTCCATCTAACGTTAGCTAGCTTCAAGCGGTATTGACCTGCGCCAAGTGAACCACTGTTTGCAACAGTAACTGTTAGAGTTAGAGTCTCGTCATCAGAATCATTTATGTCAAAGTTTCCATTTCCTGAAAGATCAGAATCTGAATCATTAACAAGTGTAGCTGTTACAGCTGATCCGTATTGAGGAGCTGTAAGTTCTGTTCCAGCCTTGTCAACTGTGAAGTCAACAGCAACTGTTCCAGCGTTTGAAGCGATATCAGGGATGTACATATCGTCATCGAATGCTTCAACTTTGAACTCAACTTGGAATGTAGCGATATCATCGTTTGATCCTGTTCCTGTTGTTACAGATTCAGAAGCAGATACAAATGTAACCATAATTCCTGATGAGTAAGCTGTCATTGTTTCTCCGATAGTTGTTCCTGTTTTGTCTGAGTTTTCAAGCTCTTCTCCGTCTTGATCTTCAACATCGATATCTGCTCTTTGTGTTGAACCAATTTGAGCTGCGATTGTTGTTCCTTCAGCAAATAGAAGTGCGTCTGTTTCGTTGAAATCAGCAGTAACTGTGAATTCAACTGTATCTCCATCCTCAACTGTTAAGTCAAGATTGTCGAAAGTAACTGTCATATTTGCACCTGATGTAGCAACAGTTTCTACGTACTCTTCACCGTCAACTTCTAGAGTAACACTGTTGATAACACCATCAAGATCAGCCTCACTTGATTCGAAGTAAACTGGGATTGAATCAAATACTAGATCTGATCCATCAGCTTCGATTTCTCCAATCAATAGAGTAACTCCATCTGTATCACTGTCTTCATCAACGTTTAATGTTGAAGATTCTGGTGAATCATCAGCAACTGAAAGACTCATTTCAACATCGTTTGCTTCTGCAAATGTAGCAAAGTCAAACAAAGTGTCTAGAGGTAGTCCAAGGTCTCCTGTTGTTGAATCTGTAAATACTTGACCTGTTTGATCTTTGTATCTAACTTCTTCAATTTCTATAGACCAGCTATCTGATGTTATATCTCCTGAATCAAGGTTATCAAGAGCAGTAACTGCGATTGTTAGATCTGTATCTTCGTCAGCGTCTATGATTGCTGAAGAGTCAAGAGTGATTGTTTTTGACCAAACACCATTGTCTTCATTCATATCATCAACGTCAACTGAAGCTACTTCATCATCTCCGAACATAACAGAAATTGAATCTGCATATTCGTCAAAGTCTTCATCTCCACCTCCTAGGTTTTCAAGAGAAACCTTAACAGCTGTAAGTTGGATATCTGAATCTTCAGAAGCTCCGATGTTTGCACCGATAACTTCTACGTTTTCATCACCTTCTCCAACCTCTTCACCTGAAAGGCTTCCAAGTTCGTCTACAGATTCGATTGAACCAGCGTTTCCGTTGATTACAAAGCTACCTGTTGAACCTGTTCCAGTTGCTGTACATGTGTAACCTGCTGGGCAAGTTGCTGTACCTCCTGTAACTACTCCACCTTGAACTGCTTCAAGTTTTGCTTTAGTCATGTTTCCAACTAGACCGTCGGCTGTTAGACCTTGTGCCATTTGGAAATTTTTAACTGCTGTGTTTGTTTTAGGACCGAATGCTCCATCAGCTGTAAGACCAGCTGCTGAATATGTGTTTAGAACTGTTTGCAAGTTTGTAACGTACATTCCGCTTGATCCAACTTTTAGAGTTGTTGTTCCAAAAGTTAGAACTTCTGCTTTTGAAACAGAAGCGAAAGCGAATACTGCAACGATAGCAACTAGCGTAACAGCCAATGCTTTAAATTTAATCATAATTATCTTATCGTTTGTAATTTCGAGTTTCGTGTCTTTATCACACGAACCTGCGAATTTGCGTGGTTTTAATAATAGAAGATGTTAGTTCGACAAAACTAACGATTTCTTCCACGCGTCTTCTTTTCTTTTTTAATAAAAAAGAAGATTTGCTTGGACGCTTAATTAAGGTGTCCAAACGATTGCTCTTTACTTTTTAAAGGTATAGAGCGCTGCCTTTGTCGACAGGGCATTTCAGAAAATAATTGTAGTTCCGGAAAATAAAAATCAAATAAAATTGACGTGGATGTCAAAGTTAAGTTTATTCTATTTTCAACGGGCATACCTTATTACTGAATATTTTTTAGTCTGGGGTCAAAAAAGGCCTATCCCCAATTGACTTAGACTAAAAATTTGTACGATTGTTTTAACGCACTCGTACGCATTCGATTATAGCTTTTTAGGTCAAATACTGCAACAAGAGATTTCTTGTGGAAAAGCCTTGTAAAATAGGGATCTAACCAGAAACCTTAACCGAAGCGACCAGCCTGTGGTGGTCATTAATTATGACGGAAGACTTACCTTTTTATTTCAAGTTTTAAATTCTCAAATTTCTAAAAGACATTTGAAAACAAAGGGTTTTATAAAGGACATTAGTAAAAGACAGTGTCCTTTATAGATTAAAGGCCTGCTATTGAGTAAAAGGACCAGCGCTTCTTTCCTTGTCTTTGAATTTTACCTTCTGAAACAAGCTTATTTAGCTCTCTTTGAATTGTCTTATCTGACACTCCTGGGAAGTAATCAACAATGTCTTTTGTTGCTACTTTGCCTTGTTTTTTTATAAGGGACAAAACTCGGTCACTTCTTCCACTTTTTTCTGGCAGATTGAAAGACTTTGTTTTAACTTTTTCCACTGATTCACTAGAGTTCTTTAAATTAACATTTTGAGTTTTTTCAACAATCTTTTGATCCTCTTTTGAGAAAGAAAATTCTTCTTTTGAAAAAGAGTTGTTTAGTATAGTTGAAATAGCATTGTTGATAACTTCAAAGTTGTTTTTTGACATAAAACCAGAGATGCTTAGAACTCTCAAAAACGAAGAAATTTTACTCAAATCTGAAACCAAAATTTCTGAAAGACGAGAAGTCATATTTGCCTCACCGACAACTATATTTGTGTCGTTTACTGTCTTTAAACAATTTAAACAAACTTCCCTAACTGAGAGTTTTATTGGGTCAATGTCGTTTATGTGATTTGTGGCAAGATACACAACCGCTGAGAGTCTTTCTATCTTGTCCCTTATAGAATCGTTAGCCTTATCAACCCTATAAATAGAAACTATCGGGAAAGTGCCTGTGCTACTTTTTGCTTCCAATTCGTTGTTGTCTTTTATGTTGTCCATTAGATTTTTGTGTCTTTTTATTAAAAGATTCTGGTATTCGTGTGTCGATTATAGTCCTTGTTTGTCTTAATGCAAGAATCCATTTTTATCTTATTTTTAAAGAATATTTTTGTGATACAATTATCTAAATATGGCAAAAAATAAACCTTCTGAAAAAAAGTCCACGGAACCAAAAACAACAAGAAAAACTAAAAATGAAGACTCCGGAAGTAACCACAAAAATTCAGTTGTGGGGATAATTCTTTTGGCGATATCATTAATATTTTTGATGTCTTCAGTTGGCTTTGCCGGACCAGCTGGAGCAAAGATTTTTTCAGTTGGAAAGATTCTATTTGGATATGGATACTACCTAATAATTATTTTCTTGGCTTGGTTTTCTCTTCACTTAATACGCAATAAAGATCTAGGTCAAATATCAAAAATGAAATGGCTTGGGCTAGTTGGAATGCTTGTCTCTTCTCATGGACTATTAGAGATAATATTAAATGGCCACGGTGGTGGATGGCTTGGACTGGTTCTTGGTTATCCATTCTCTGCCCTATTTGATGTCTATGCTTCTTCTATCTTGCTTTTTGCAATCCTTGCAGCTAGTGCAGTTATTGCTTTCGAAAAGGGTGTTGATGCTGATGAGATAATAAATCTAAAAGGCCTTTTCTCTGGTTTGTTTAAAAAGAACAAAAAAATTGAAGATGACTCCTCATTTATAGAAGAACCTGAAGATGACAGCCCTTCATTAATACCTGAACCAGAGCCAGCCCCTGAAATAGAAGAGAAGAAACCTAAAGAAAAGAAAAAAGAAGAAGATGAATTTATTCCAGAAAGACAAAAATTCAAAGCAAGTGGGGCCTATGTTCCACCACCTATTTCCCTACTCGAGGAAGACAAAGGAAAAGCAAACGTTGGAGACATCAAAGCGAACGCAAATATAATCAGAAGAACTCTAGCAAACTTCGGAATCCAAGTAGAAATGGACGAAATAACAACTGGACCTACTGTCACTCGATATGCCCTAAGACCAGCTGAGGGAGTAAAACTATCTCGTATTGTTGCCCTTCAAAGCGACCTTGGACTTGCTCTCGCGGCTCACCCAATCAGAATAGAGGCTCCAATTCCTGGTAAATCTCTAGTTGGTATTGAAGTTCCAAACAGAGTTAAATCAATGGTTGGACTTGCAAACCTTCTCCGAGACAGTCAATTCTCTAGCGCACCGAAACCTTTAACTGTTGCTCTTGGAAAAGGAATTTCTGGTATTGGTAAATTCGCAAATATTGCCAAGATGCCACACGCCCTAATTGCCGGAGCGACAGGAAGCGGAAAATCTGTAACTATCCACGCCCTAATCACTTCCCTTCTATATAGAAATGGACCTGAGGATCTAAGATTTATATTCGTAGACCCAAAAAGAGTGGAATTAACTCTCTATAATAAAATTCCTCACCTACTAACTCCTGTTATTACTGATCCAAAGAAAGCAATTCTTGCTCTAAAATGGGCAGCCAAAGAGATGGAACGCAGATATAACCTTCTAGAAGAAAACTCCGTCCGAGATATAGAATCGTATCAAAAGAATATATACGAGAAATACAAGGGAGATGAAGAAACCGCTCCAGAAAAGCTTCCTTATATTGTTGTTGTAATTGATGAGCTTGCGGATATTATGCAATCTTACCCGAGAGAACTTGAGGCGGGTATCGTTCGTCTAGCTCAAATGTCTCGAGCGGTTGGAATTCACTTAATCCTTTCAACACAAAGACCGAGCGTAAATGTTATCACCGGACTAATTAAAGCAAACATTCCTTCACGTATTGCTCTACAAGTTTCTTCTCAAATAGACTCTAGAACAATCCTTGATCAAGGAGGAGCAGAAAAACTTCTTGGGGCTGGAGACATGCTCTATCTAGGAGGAGAAATGGCAACACCAGAGAGAATTCAAAGTGCTTTCATATCTGAAACAGAAGTTAAAAACATTGTTAAATTTATCTATGAAAATAATGAGCCAGCTGTTCCTGGAGGAGAAATAGAGCTAGCTGGAAACGTCTCAGCCGAAAAAACAATCTTCGATTCTATGATTGGAGGTGATGATGACGATGATGAATTATATGAAGAAGCTAGAGAAATAGTAATTGAAGCAAAGAAAGCCTCAACTTCCTTCCTTCAAAGAAAGCTTAAAGTTGGATATGCGAGAGCGGCTAGACTTGTGGATATGCTTGAAGAAAGAGGTGTGGTGGGTCCAGGAGAAGGATCTAAGCCAAGAGAAGTTCTAGAGTCCGTTCCTGATAATTCTCCTCTGCAAGAAGATAAGAATATATGAGTACTGAAAGCAAAAAATTTAGAAGAAGTATAACTTTCGGCTTTGTCTTTATCGTTGCCCTATTCGTATACAGTAGAGCTCACGATGCCATCTCTGGAGCAAGACTGGTAGTAAAAAACCTAGAAGAATACACAGAAACAACTGAGCCTTTCGTCTCTATAGACGGATATATGAAAAGGTCTGCTGAAATAAGGATAAACGGAGTCTCTATACCAACAGACCAAAGCGGAAACTTCAACTATCCCCTTGCCCTCGGAACAGGTTATAATAGTATCGAGGTCAAAGGATTGGATTCTTTTGGTCGAACAAAAGTAGAAAATTTTAATATACAAGTGTTAAACAAGAATAATTAATATGGCAACAAAAAAGAAAGAAAAAGAACCAAAAGGAACAGAGTCTTCCCTATCAGACACACTGAAAGCAATCCAAACAAAATTTGGTGAAGGCTCAATAATGATGCTTGGAGCTTCTCCAAAGGTAAACATAAACGTAATACCAACAGGAAGTCTTGGTCTTGATATGGCACTTGGAGTTGGCGGAGTACCAAGAGGAAGAATAATAGAAATATTTGGACCAGAATCTTCTGGAAAAACAACTCTCGCTCTACACATAGTAGCTGAAGCTCAAAAGACTGGAGGAGTTTGTGCTTACATAGACGCAGAGCACGCAATGGATCCGGATTATGCTGGAAAACTTGGAGTAAAAATAAACGACCTTCTTATTTCTCAACCAGACACAGGAGAACAAGGACTAGAAATCTGTGAATCATTAGTTAGAAGTGGAAAAATTGACGTTATTGTTATTGACTCTGTTGCTGCCCTTACACCAAAAGATGAAATAGAAGGAGATATGGGAGCTCACCACGTTGGAAAACAAGCTCGTCTAATGTCTCAAGCTCTAAGAAAACTAACAGCAATAGTGGCACGAAGCAAAACTGTAGTTATCTTTATTAACCAAATAAGAATGCAGATTGGAGTAATGTTTGGTAACCCAGAAACAACTCCGGGAGGAAAGGCTTTGAAATTCTACACATCTGTTCGTCTTGATATCAGAAGAATTGCTCAAATAAAGAAAGGTGAAGAAATTGTTGGAAGCAGAACAAGAGTTAAGGTAGTGAAAAACAAAGTAGCCGCTCCTTTCAAACAAACAGAATTCGATATAATTTATGGTGAAGGAATCTCTAGAGAAGGAGAAATAATCGCTCTTGGAGAAAAACTTGGAATCGTATCAAAAAGTGGAGGATCTTCTTATTCTTATACACCAAAAGATGGAGAAGAGATTAAAATGGGACGAGGATATGACGCAACTAGAACTTTCTTGAAAGAAAACAAAAAGATTTCTGATACCCTTCTAAAAGAAATAAGAAAAAGATTTGGAGAAATTCAAGTTTCAAGCGCCGCAGAATAAAGATCTAAAAAAAAAACCGATCATCTACTAATCGGTTTCGATAAAAACGCTATCTAATGGCGTTTTTGTTTTATCTTCTTTTTTAACTGGCATTAATAAGAATTTGAAAAAAATCATTGCAATGTTGCTAATGGAAAAAGAAATGAAAAATATCCACAACCAGAACCCCTCCCCCATATCATGAGATGTTATTCCAGCAATTGCCTGATTCAACTCTACCAATGCCATCATATTTGATAATATCGCCAGAAAATAAAAAGGTTTAAATATGCATCTTGGCAAAACTATTCTCTCAACTACTTCAACAAGAGTTTTTTCATTTTTAGTGTGAAAAAGTAAAAAGCCGGTTGTTGCGAAATTAAATAAAAAAGTTAACGCAAAATACATCATCGAACTTGCCTCTATGATAAACATCTGGGCTGTACTGAAAAACAGATATCCCTGAAAAGCCAAGAAGCACGCTCCGCATACCAAAACAATCCCAATAATGAAATTGTCTACTCTGGTGTT
This sequence comes from uncultured bacterium, assembly GCA_937895685.1. GTDB lineage: Bacteria > Patescibacteriota > Minisyncoccia > Phycocordibacterales > UBA9973 > JAGOTH01. The sequence continues at coordinate 14,368 of CALBMC010000066.1, forward strand.
ATTTTTTTTCATAGATCAGATTTTGCATAACTATACACCCTCTTTTTGCTTTTGTAAAAAGCTTGAAAAAAGTCCCAAAATGGCTATACTAAAAGCAATTGCCCGGCCTTGAGAAGCCTCGGCGGAGCATGGGGGTTTCCCCTATTTTTTATTCCATAATCAGACCTATATTTATGTCAATGCTAGAATACAACGAAATTCGTGAAGGAAAAGTAATAATCCACGAGGATGAGCCTTGGGTTGTTATTTCTTCTCACGTTTTCCGAAAACAACAAAGAAAACCTGTTAATGCTACAAAATTAAAAAACCTTCTATCTGGAAGAATGGTAGAAATGAGCTTCCAAGCAACTGACAAAGTTGACCAAGCTGACTTAGAAAAAAGATCTGTTAAATTCTTATATTCAGCAAAAGGAGAATGTTGGTTTTCTGAGATAAAAGATTCTTCAAAAAGATTCTCTCTAAAAGACGAAGTGGTTGGAGACAAAAAGAAATTTATGAAAGAAAACACTGAGGCTGAATTCGTAACATTTGAAAACGAAGACGGAGAAGAAGTGATTGTCAGCGTAGACATTCCGGTAAAGGTTGATCTAAAAGTTGTCGAAGCTCCACCAAGCGTTAAGGGAAACACAGCTCAAGGAGGAAACAAGATTGTAAAACTTGAAACTGGAGCAATGGTAAACGTTCCCCTCTTCATTCAAGAGGGAGAGACAATCCGAGTGAATACAGAAACTGGAGAATATTACGAAAGAGTTCAGAAATAAATTATAAATCAAAACACCCACCGAATTGGTGGGTGTTTTGTAAACAACATTATTATCTTGCGATATAAGGCAATAGTGCCATAAATCTCGCTCGCTTTACAGCTAGAGCTAGGTTTCGTTGATTTTTTGCAGTAAGTCCAGTCTTCCCTCTTGGCATTATTTTACCACTTGGGTTCAAGAACTTTTTCAAAATATCAACATCTTTATAGTCTATATACTTTATGTTGTTTGAAGAGAAAAAATCCTGCTTCATAATAATTAGATTAGATTGTTAAATTTTGATTAAAATGGAATATCTTCCAAGTTTGCCTCATCATCTGGATAATCGATTGTTTCGATTCCTCCATCATCTTGAGGGCCATCGGCTTTTCCAGAATCTTTGTCTGGAGCACGATAGACATTTGTTGAAGGTCCCGCTTTTGGACCAAATTGCATTCTTTCTGCAACTATTTCTGTTCGATAATTCTTCTTTCCGTCTGTTCCATCCCAGCTTCTTGTTTGAAGGCGTCCTTCAATAAAAACTGAGCTACCTTTTTTCAAATACTGAGCTGCTAGCTCTGCTGTTCTGTTGAACAAAACAACATTGTGAAAATCTGGTTGTTCTTGCTTTCTACCATCTTTGTCTTTCCAGACACGATTTGTAGCAAGAGACATAGAACAAACTTTTGATCCAGAAGGAAGGGCTTTTAATTCTGGGTCACGGGTAACGTTTCCAAAAACAAAAACTTTATTTAAATACATAATTTTATTTAGTTGTTAACTATTAATTAATCCGGGCTTCCGCTCTAAATTAATCCTTAATTACTTCTTCTGTTTCTTCTACAGTTTCTGTAGCAGAATCATCTCCAACAAGTGCTTCTATTTGCTTATCAATTTCTTCTTGAGACAATTGAGGAACATCTTTTTCCTTTGAGGAATCTCTTTTTCCTTTTGAAGAAAACTTCTTTCCTGCAACTGTGTTCTCAGCAACTGTTTTAACTAGAAGATATCTAATTATTTTTGAATCAGCAGAAGCGTATTCATCTATTTCTAGAACAGCTTCTGGGCTCATTTCAAATTTTAACCAACCGAAAAAAGATCGATCAAATCTCTCTTTTTTGTTTTCAATATCCTTGATTACTGTGTATTCAAGACGACATTCTGTTGGGAATTCTTCTTGTATGAATGTTGCTCCTTTCTCTGTGATTTTATCTTTCAGAGAAAACACAACAGCTCCCAGTTCCCCTTCTGAAATAGTTGGGACAACGTGGTATCCAAGTTCGTAAACTTGTGTTTTTTCTTTATCCATTTATTTTTAAAAATTTTGACTAAAATCCCGCTTCGGACCAAGGCGGTCTGGTTTCAGGACCAGACCGAACGGGACTCGAATAATCTAACAGAATTAGCCCTTTATGTCAAAAAACCGTCTAGCATTCTCTAATAAGGCAACCCGAACTTCTTCCTCTTCCAAACCCTTTATCCTAGCAATTGCCTTATAAACCTCCTCTACCATCCAAGGTTCGCAAGTTTTGCCTCTATGAGGCACTGGGGCGGCATAAGGAGCATCTGTTTCGGCCATTATTGACTCTAGGGGCAAAAATCTTATCACCTCGTCATAGTCACCCGAGAAGGTTATTGGTCCATCGAAACTCATTGTGTGACCTCTTGCGAGTGCTCTCTTTGCAATATCTACATTGCCAACGAAAAAATGAAAATTTGCCTTTACACCAGAATCTTCCAAAATATTCAAAACTTCTTCGTATGTATCCATACTTCCCTTGCTTGGACGTGCATGAATCATAAGAGGCTTCCCTACTTTAATAGCGAGCTCAATATGCTTTTTGAAAATTTCCTTCTGGCGAATTTTTGACTCCTCACTTTCATTTCGAAAATAATCCAAACCTGTTTCTCCTATCGCAACAACTTTTGGATTTTTCGCGAGCTCTTCCAGCTCTTCGTTCCATTCTTCTTCATGATTCGGATGTATCCCAACTGTCGCATATAGAAAATCATTTTCCTCCGCAAGACGAACAGCTTCGCGACTTGTTGCGAGTTCTGTTCCAACTGTGATTGTCGCAACTCCACGCTCTTTCATTCGTTCTATTACTTCATTTTGGTTTTCCAAAAGCGGTGAGAGATTTAGATGTGAATGTATGTCGATATATTTCATAAGTTTATAGATTTTAGTTTAATGGTTTAGGAAAAATAAGGCAAATAAAAAAGCCTGGGGTAAATCCAGGCTTTAAAGTTTACACTGCGGTTGGTGTAACATTTTTCTCTGGCCTATATATTAGCCACTGAAAAATAAAACCGAGCCCCACAGCTATTACAGAAACCTGCCATAAATCAAGTTCCGTATATATGTTATACATGACTATATAGCATATAGCCATAATTGGGTAAAATATAATTCTTATGCTTCTTTCCAGTGGATAACTGCCGTTATTTCTAGAAATCATAAACAGATAAAACGCAGCGCATGCAACAAGCAACAGCCATGTTATGGTGCGATATGTATAGAAAGGGGTCACATCACAAGTGGCAGCAAGCAAAAAAATAATAGTTAACAGGCCCAAGATAAATGATACTGCTACGGGAAGATCGCTAAACGCTTCATCTGCATACCATTTTCTAAATGATAACATTGAGCATCCGGAAAAAAATAAAATGGACAAAAGAAAAATAAGATTTTCTGCCGCAAAGACATTTTTCACATTTGAAATATGCTTCCCGTAAATTTTTTTATTTTCTTTATCCATAAACAAATTTAGTTTAACTTCAGTATTTTTTGCTACGAAACCGAAATTTAAAAACTTCCTTGTATCATAAACTTCTTTGTATTCTATAGCTCCGTTTTCATATAGATTGCCCATCTGAATATTATTCAAATACCAGTTTGAGTCTGAGAGAGTAAAACTCTCGACTGGATACTCAAATGAACGGCGTATAGTGCAATTATTGATCGAATCGCAGGTCTTCTGATCGATCTGGATATTGTGTATATACCAGATCTCATTTGCAACCCTTTTGGTTTCAACCCCGATCTCTTTCGTATCGCGAGCGACTTCTGCTTTCACAGAAGAAGATAATGCCAATATTGTCATGGCAAAGAACATGATTTTTTTCATAGTAATCGTTTTTGTTTTCCGAAATACTACAATATTTTATTTTATTAGTCAATATTTATTCTACTCTCAAAAATAGAGGTTTTTCTGGTTTTTTGTTTAGTTTGATTTGTGCTTTTAGATAAACATTTGTCTCAGGCATTATCGGATTCAACATTCGAGCGATTGTATATAGTTCCAAAACAAGTTCAGTTATTATTTGTTTACCTTTTTCTATATCAACCTTCACAACCTTGAAAGGTTCTTCTCTCTGTATTTTTTCATCGAGCGCTTGGATTCTTTTCCAAACAAAATCACATGCTTTTTGTATATCGTATTTTTCTAGGTAATCAAAGAATTCTTGCGGAATTGAATTCTCAGGAATCTCAGGACACTTTTCCAAATATTTTTCAGAAAGAGTAAGGATTCTTGAAGTTAAGTTCCCAAGTCCGTTTGCTAGCCCTGCATTATAAGAATCTTTAAATCGCTCTAGCGTAAAAGGAGAATCTTCGAAGCTAGACACTTCTTTCAAAAGGAAGAATCGGAGTGCATCTGTACCGTATTCACGAGCAATATCTTTTGGATCAACTGTGTTTCCAAGACTCTTACTCATCTTTACTCCACCATCTGCTGTGATGTGACCATTTACAACTATTTTATGAGAGTTTGGTAGCCCTGCAGCCATAAGCATCGCTTGCCACATAGCACCTTGAAAACGAGTATTGTCCTTACCACAATACTGAGTCGGTGTTCCATTTACCCAAAATTTTTCAAATGTTTCCATATCAGTAGGATATCCAACGTTTGCTATATAGTTCACAAGCGCATCGAACCAAACATACATAACATGATCCGGATTACCAGGTACTGCTATCCCCCATGGCATTTTTAATTTCAGTCTTGATATTGAAAAATCTTGAAGTCCACGCTCCACAAAAGCTTTTATCTCATTGAAACGAAATTCTGGAACAATAAAATCTTGATTTTTTTCATAAAAATCTAAAAGGGGTTTTTGGAAAGCGCTGTATTTGAAAAAATAGTTTTCCTCGTCTATCAGTTCGAGCTCCATGTTTGGGTGATCAGGACACTTACCATCTACGAGTTCAGAATCTGTTTTTTCACTCTCACAACCAACACAATACTTTGTCTGGTAGTTTTTTAGATATATGTATCCATTTTTTTCTACAAGCTTCCAGAACTCTTGAGCAGACTTTATGTGTCGCTCGTCGCTTGTGCGGATAAAATGGATTTTGTCACTTACGCCAAAAAGTTTTACAGACTCATAAAATTTCTCGACATTTTGGTCTACAAAAGTTTTTACATCCATTCCATGCTCCTCAGCTTTTTTAAAAATCTTGCTTCCGTGCTCATCTGTTCCAGAGTTAAAAAACACCTCCTCACCAATTAATTCGTGATACCTAGCAATGGCGTCTGCACGCACAAACTCGAGCGCGTGGCCCATATGAAGCTCCGCGTTAACATACGGCAATGTTGTTGTTATATAGAAAGGTTTGGACATCAGTGTATTGATATTACCAGAAGTAGAATTAGAATAAAAATCAGTTATTTCCCTACTCGTCCCGTAGCATCCTGAGCCTGTCGAAGGATTGCTATGGGATAAAATTGTTTAGACATTATCTCTCTCAGACTCTTTCTTCTTTTCAATATCTCCCATGTATTCCATCAAGAATACCGCGACTGGGATTGCAATAATCAAACCCCAAAAGCCGGCCAATTTTGCTCCAATAAGAAGAGACAGGATTGCCACAAGTGGCGGCACTCCTGTTGCTCTTCTTACGATAAGTGGGCCAATAAGATAATTCTCTAGTTGTTGCAATATGATAAAGAATGCTCCAGTCACAAGCATTAGTGTAAGTCCGCCATCAAAGAAAGACAGTGTTACTGCTGGAATAATTGCGAGGATCAATCCATATGGAATAAGTTCAGAAACGGCGGCTACTAGAGCAAGAATAAAAGCATAGTCTACTCCAATAATTAGAAGACCGATGAATGTTAGAAATCCAATTATGAGACCCAGAACCATCTGCCCCTGAACCCAAAGAGAAATTTTTCTTTCAACTCTGTTCCAAAGATCAACAACATAAGCCTCTTTTTTAAGTGGTGTAACTATTTTAAGAAATTTCTCAATTCCCTTCTCTTCTACAGAAAGATAAAAAGATATTATAAAAATAAGGATTAAGTTAACAACTCCTCCGAAGATGAAGCTAACAGTTCCAAAGAATGTTCCAGAAACTCCATCAAGAAATCCTTTTGCTCCAGCAACCAGCTCTGCAACCGGCGCACCTCCACTTACATCATTTATGGCATTCTTTGCATCTCCAACAGAATTGATTGATTGAATAATATTACTATCAGGGAAAAAATCAGAAACTGATTTTATTAAAGAAGAGACTTCGCCTGTAAGAACCGGGACAAGTGCATAAAATAGCCCCGCCAAAATTGCGACGCCTAAAGCATAGACCATCACGACAGCTGCCGTTCTTGGGATTTTTAGCTTAGTTAATCGATTAGACGCTGACTCTACAAAAGAAGCAATAACAATAGCCGTTAGGAAAATAAGAACCACGTCCCAGAGGAAAACGAACAGATAAATCATTATCCCGAAGAAAAAGAAATTAAATATAGTCGATCGACTAAGTGTGATGTTTATCTTGTCTTGCATATTAAAATATTAACACAGTTTAGTCCCTGAGACGAAGAACCTTTTTCAACTTAACTTCATCGTGTCCTGGGCCCACAACAGCTAGATTAAGGCCCTCTTCCCTAAAGATAAGCTTTGCCACGCTTTGAATATCCTTAGCTGACACCTTTCTTATCTTTTTCTCAATCTCTTCAGGGGTCAATATCTTCCCACGAAGAACTTCTGCCCCACCAAAATACATAGCAGCATCATCACTAGACTCAACAGACATTCCAAGAGTCCCCACTGCATATTCTTTTGCCTTATCTAATTCTTTTTTATCAACAAGTTCAACTGTTAGTTTTTTACATTCAACCAAGATCTCTCGCACAACTTCTTCAAGTCTTTTGGTATCAACTCCAGCATTTATTTCAAAAACCCCATGATCTGTATGAGTGTCGTTACCTGCAAGAATATAATAACAAACTCCCATTTCCTCACGCATTTTTACAAACAACCTTGAACTCATTCCTTTTCCTAAGATTGTAGCTAGCAGATGAATTGCCATATTCCTCTTGTCGTGTAAATCAAAAGATCGGAAACCAAGAGCGATGTGTGTTTGATCACTTGCCCTCTTTCTGTAGGCTAAAACTGATGCAGTCTGATTTTCTATTACCTTTTTCTTTCCTTGTTTTTTAGATTTTTTAATATCACCAAAATATTTATTAGCAAGGGAAAGAGCTTTTTCACTTTTTACATCTCCCGCAATAACAACAACCGTTGCCTCTGGAACATAATGCTGATCTCGATATTTAACAAAATCTTTTCTTGAAAAAGACATGACTGTTTCTTTGCTTCCAATTATGTCCCAACCCGCAGGCTGATCTCCATAAAGAGTTGTATATAAAAGTTTTGGAGCCAGAGACTGCGGAGTGTCTTCATACATGTTTATTTCTTCAATTATCACACCCTTTTCCTTTGTTATTTCTTCTTCCGGCAGAGTTGAGTTTTTATAGATATCACTAATTATATCTACAAACTTCTCAACATGATCATTGCTTCCTTTTGCGTAATATCCTGTGCACTCAGAACCCGTAAAAGCATTAGAGATACTTCCAAGTGAATCAAGCTCATGAGATATATCTTTTGCGGTCTTTCTTTTCTCAGTTCCCTTGAAATACATATGCTCAAGAAAGTGAGAAAGCCCTGAAGTTTCCTTTGTCTCATACTTTGAACCAGCTTCTACAAGAGTTAGAACTGTGCAAGTTGGATTCCCCTTCATTGGCACAGAAATAACCCTTATCCCATTTTTGAGTTTGAATTTTTTGTATTGCATTTAGTTTATTTTTGAATTTAAGTAAGAAGAAAGGTTTTCAATTTTTATTCTCTCTTGAGAACCTGTATCACGGTCTCGAACAGTCACTTCCCCATCCTCCAGTGTTTCGAAGTCTACAACGATACAAAACGGTGTTCCAATTTCATCTTGTCTTCTGTATCTTTTACCAATGTTTCCATTGTCGTCATAAGCTACATTTCCAAATTCTTTCTTTAAGCTTACAAATATTTCTCTAGCCTTTGAAACAAGTTCTGGTTTATTTTTCAATAGTGGCGACACGGCACAAAGAATTGGAGCAATAGAAGGCTTGAATTTCAGATACTCACGGACCTCTCCATTCATTTCGTCTTCCCTGTAGGCTGACAACATAAGAGCAAGAAAAGCTCGGTCTGCACCAAAAGAAGGCTCAATGCAATGAGGAATTATTTTCACTCCATTTTCTTCGTCTACGTAATCAAGTTTATGAGTTTTTAAATCGTAATCTGTTCTATAAGCCAAACCGAAAAGTTCTTTTCTTCCAAAAGGATAATCAAACTCGAAATCTATTGTCTTCTTTGAGTAAAAGGCTCTGTCTTCATCTGAAACTAGTAGTTCATGAGTTTTTTCTGGATCAATTCCAACTTCTTCAATCCACTCAGTCATCGCGTCTTTCCAAAAATCAAAATACTTTTCTCCATCTTCTGGTCGAACAAAATACTCTATTTCCATCTGCTCGAACTCACGTTGACGAAAAAGAAAATCTCTCGGAGTTATTTCATTGCGAAAAGCCTTTCCAATTTGAGCAATCCCAAAAGGAAGCTTCGGGTGATATGCATCTACTACATTTTTGAAATTAACAAATATTCCTTGAGCTGTTTCTGGACGAAGGTATGAGATCGCTGAAGAATCTTCGGACGCTCCAACTTTTGTCTGGAACATCATATTAAACTGTTTTGGTTCACCCAATTTGCCACCACAGTCAGCACACTTTTCTTTGTCTTCTATTTGGTCGGCACGAAATCTTTTTTTGCATTTTTCACATTCAACCATCGGGTCAGCAAAATTGTCCACATGTCCTGTTGCTTGCCAAACCTCTTGTCGCATTAAAATAGCGGCACGAATACCAAACATGTTTTCTTGGTTTGAAACAAACTTTGTCCACCAAGATGTTTTTATATTATCGAGCAGTTCATTTCCCAAGTGTCCATAATCAAAAGCCCCTGCCAATCCCCCATATATCTCAGATCCCTGAAACACGAAACCGCGTCTCTTGCACAGAGACACGATTTTTTCCATCACATTAGAATTTTCTTGATTTTCTTTCATATCTTTAATTTATTACTTTTCCTCCTGTATCGGCAACCCCACTATCAGTATACAAACTGGTTGTTAAGGCGTTTCTGGTTGCAGACAGGCTTTCTCCTGTAAACTTATCCTTTCCAGTCAAAGTAGTCTTATTTATAACAGTCGGAGCAATTCCAACCTGAGAAACTGAAGGGATAAGACCCACCTGGAAGGATACGCTTCTGTGACCTGAAGTATATCCTACACCTTTTTGGATATCTCCCAAATCCCACCTTATAGTTCTAGATAATTCATCAAAAGTTACATTTTCACTACCAGGAGAGACCTTCCCCTTCCAAGAAACATAGTTTGGTAAGGTTGCCTCAGCGACTCCACCACCGATTGTATTAGAAGAGTTAGCAACAGTCCAAGTAACAGTATATGTTGTCTCATTGTCTGCCTTCGGTGGGATTGGTCCAGTGTTTGTAAACGGACCCTCCTTGTGTGTTACCTCACCTGTTATAGAAAGATTTGAATTTACTTTTGCTCTAGCGGTTGTTGCATTTGAAACAGATTCACTTACTCCATCTGAAGAAGCTTTTGTTCCTTTCATTGAAATAGAAATAACTACTTCTGGGTTTGATATCAACCCAACCCCAGGAGAATACTGTGGAAGTGGAGTGAAGTTAAACGACAAGGTTCCAGTCTCACCAGGTTCAACTGATTGGAATTTTGTGTAATTTGTAGAATCCCAAACAATCGTGTTATCAAATGATCGGAAAAATCCACTGTTTACATCGATACTGTTTTTATCATATGCACTTCCTGAAATTGTTGCAGTTATTTCCGCTCCTATAATTCTGGTTGGTAAGTTATTTACCCACTCGATTTCAACTTCTGAATTATCACCTGATGGAACGGACACTGACTCACCAGAAGAACCATTTATTTTTACAGTAGAGGCAAAGAAAGGTTTAACAATGTTGACTGTATGCAAATAAGAAGTAAGCGTAATAGCTAGAGTACTTGGATCACCCGGCTCTTCAATTCCAGTTTCAAAACGGAAAACCCTATCATCTCCATCTTCGCCAGACAAAGTTCCTTTTATTTCAATCTTTTTATTTGCTCCAGGAGGAATGTCCCCAAAAGACCAAACATTGTCCCCCACGGTTGGTGTGATATCTGATGATTTATACAAGAAACCAAAAGGATAAGTCGCCTTAACAGAAAGATCTTCTATAACCTCTTCTGAATTTGAACTTACATCAACAACCAAGGTTATCTCTTGGTTGGAAGCTATTGTTTCAGGTCCTGTGACAGAGACTAGTATTGGAGCACTTCTAAGTGTCACATCAAAAGTTGCCTCTTTTACGAAAATGGCGCTTGAATTCTTAACTCTATATTCAAGAGTTGCTTTGATTGTTTTGATACTTCCCTCTTCTCCAAAAAGCAAAACCTCACTTTCTTCTGTGACAGTATCCCGAGAAGGAACCTCTCCCAAAGAAATTCGCTCTCTGACTATCTCCTCACCTCCTACGCCAGCACCTTTCGGATAACTTATAATCAAATCAGCAAGCTCAAGAGGTAAACCATTTTTGTTTTTTATTTCCACCTGAATCGGAAGAGTCTCACCTCCTTCAGCAAAAGCGTTTCCAAAAATATTTATTTCTATGTTTTTGTCAGAAACAGTTGTTGTTCCTCTAAATATAGAAAGCCCGGCAACTAATAAAGCTAGTACGAAAAAACCAACAGAAAATAAAAAGAATTTCTTTATGTGATGGTGTTTTACTTTTGACATAATATTTTTTGGCTCTTCTACTTCCTCTTTTATGTTCCAATTATCCTGAGTTTCTGGTTTTTTCTTTTCGTGCAATCCTTCAAATCCGTGTTTTTTCTGAGAAAAAATATTTGTATAAAGCTTTCTATTGGCCTTCTCAAGCCGATCAATATCTTCTTTCATGAAAATAATTATAACACGAAGTTATAAATGGCTTTCGTATATTGCGTTTTTTATAGCTTCCAAAATCTTTTTTCTTGGCAAAGACAGAGGCGTATCCTCATTTACAGAATATTCGCTTGCAAGAATATCTTTAAATTCTAAATTATTAGCTATATAACCAAGCCTAAAAAGAGACCTGAGGTAAAAAACCAATTCTATCTCACCAAGTTTTTCAGAAGAATGCCCCTTCTTTGTCGAAAAAAGGAGTGCTTCCAAATCAGAGTAAATTCCCTTTTCCTCTTTCTCCTTGTCTACCATTCTTTTTATAAAACGAAACGATTTGGAAACAACTCTGCGAGTTTCTTGATCTAAGATATTTATTCGGTCAACTGGTGTTGCTGAAATAATTCTCCAAACCTGTTTTCCTCTAACCAAGTCAACTTTTGAAATAGAGCCAATTTGAAGAGAGTATTTTAATTTTGACTTTGCACTACGAACACTCTTTGCAACAGCACTTATCATCCCCAATTCTTTGGTAAAAAGCAAAATTGTCATGTCAGCTTCCCCAGTCGGGAAAGTGTCCAAAACTATAGAATTAGTGTGATAAATATGATGCATAATTATTCAATCATTTCCTTAAGTAATTGTGTCGCTTCCGGGAGATTTTCTATGTTGTCACTTTCAGTAAAATGGCCCATCTCGTGCATAACCAAAGTTTTTGCCCCTAGTTTTTCTTCTAAAATATTTTTATTCTCTTCTACTGGAACATAGGGATCATCGTCAGAGAAAATAGCAGAAACTTTGTTTGTATGTGTAGAAACTTTTGCAAAATCTATCGGGGTTTCGATCCAAGGTTTTGCAATTTCTGGATCCTCATCTTCATCTAGATTCTCTAGTGTAAGGTAAAACCAAGGTGCAATGAGCAAGACGCCTCCAACTTTTTTATCTGCTGGCAGAGTTTCAATAAATCGAATAACATTCTGACAACCGACACTGTGACCGACAAAATACGTATCTTCATTTACCTCCCCTGTTGCTTCACCTAGTGCAAATACCCAGTCTTCTATTGTCGGAGTGTCCGGATGTGGCATAAGTGGCGCAATAACTTCGTATCCGGAAGATTGCATTTGTTCCCTTATCCATTTGAGCATCGGCTCATCTGGAGAACCAGACCAACCATGTGCGATGATTATTTTTTTCATATTTATTCTAACGGTTTAAAATTTTGTAAAAAAGAAAATATCTCTTGTCCAGAATTAAGAACAGAATAATTTTCATAATCTTTTTGGGAAAGACAATAAACTTTAATCCCATTTTCAATCATTGCATCAACCGTTGAATCAAACTCTATTTTGTTTGATACTTTAACTGGATTTTCAGAGGCCCATTCGTATCCATCGCCTTCGTCAAAGGCTTCATTTGGCAATTCATAAACTGCACCACCTTTATCTCTGTCTCTCAACTCTTGTTCAGTTAGTGGAAACACAGCAAAAACAACGCCTTTTATTTCGCCAGAGGAATAAGAAAAACCTCTCTCTTTACTCTTAAACATATAAGGTAATGCTTTCACAAGAGAATCTGTAGCAAAAACAAATTCTTTTTTCTCCTTGTCTTTTTGTCTTGTATTTTCTCTTGGCTCAAAAATCTCTATGTTTCTATTACCAGAACCATGATACAAAACAGGAGGTTTTTCAATTCTGTTTTCTTTTTCCATTACTTTTCTATCTCAACTTTAAATCTAAAATCTTCCGGCTCATCAACAATCAATATAATTTCTCCACTTTCAGACTCAACGAAATCAACCTCTTTAGCAGAAACCATTTTCATAAACAGTTCTTCATTCTCTCTGATTAAAGCTTCACCCTTTGTGTCTGTTGAGACTGTTATTTTGACCAAATCTCTTGCATCCATTCCGAGTTTCTTTCGAAGCTCTTGAATAGAGCGAACCAGTTCTCTGAAGTTTCCTTCTTTCTTGAGTTCTGGAGTAATTGTCGTGTCCAAGTTTATTGTTCCTTCTGGCAGTGACGCATCGTAGAACATTTCTTTAACATTAACCTCATCCAAAATTATTTCTTCATAATCTTTTCCTAAAGTCTCTCCACTAAAGTGAACTTTTGAAAGTGGCTGACGAACTTTTACAGAAGATTTTTGTCGGGCTTCCAAAATCTTGGTAACAACATCTCTGGCTATTTCCATTTCTTTTAGCTCATGGGCTTCTTCAAGTTCTTCAGCAAGATTATCTAGTCCTCCCCAATCAAGTAAGTGCACGCTTTCCGCCTCTTCTGGCAATTTAAGCTCTTGCCAAACAATCTCTGACAAAAACGGCATTATTGGAGCAACTATTCTTGAGAATTCGCGAAGAACGTAAAACATTGTTACTTTTGCAAATTTGTCTCCGTCTTTCATTCTTTCTCTAGAACGACGTAAATACCAAGTAGAAATATCATCAACAAATTTTTCAACTGGACGAGAGGCTTCAACAAGATCATACTTTTCCATTCCAGACTGAACTTCTGTTTTGAATTTATGCAAAAGAGCAACTGCCCATTTGTCCAAAACATTTTCTAACGAATGTGCATCAAACTCTGTCCCTTCAACAGAAGGATCTCTGTACAAATTATAGAACTGAAGAACGTTCAATGTTTTCTGACAAACACCTTTATATATTCTATCTACTGCCTTTTCATCAAAGTTTGCATCTTCACCTTTCATTAGAGGACTCGACATAAGGTATAGACGAAGTGGATCAACTCCATATTTATCAAACAATATCCATGGATCTGGGAAATTTCCTTTTGACTTAGACATTTTCTGACCATCGGAGGCAAGGAGAGTTCCAGTGGTTACAACATTCTTAAATGGCGCACGGCCAAAGAGAATAGTTGAGATTGTGTGCATGTAGTAGAACCAGGTTCGTGTCTGTGCCACATATTCAACTACGAAATCAGCTGGGAACTTTTCTTTTTTCCAAGATTCATTTTCAAAAGGATAGTGTTCCTCCGCAAAAGGCATAGAACCAGATTCGAACCAGCAATCAATAACTTCTGGAATTCTCTTGTATTCATTTCCTTCTTCATCTTCCAAAACTATTTCATCAATGTAAGGTCGATGTAAATCAAGTTCGAAATTATCATTGTGAGGAAGTGGAACGAAGTCTAGCTTCTTAACCATTCCGTTTTCAAAATATGTAAACCCTATATTTTCTTGAATCATCTCCAGTGCCTCTTCCCCGTTCAATCCATAAGCACCAGAAGTCATAGCCCAAAGTGGTCCTCCATGAGAAACTATCAAAAACTTTTTTCCAGAATATGTTTTTTCAAGATCATACAAAACAGCTGTCATTCTCTTTTTTACATCAGCGGGACTTTCATCTCCGTTATCGTATTCCTTATAGAAATTTTCTACTGTCTTTGGGTGCTCCTTAAGAAATTCATCCCAAGTGCGCCCTTCCCAAGAATGAGCTCCAAATTCTCCAAGTCTCTCGTCTACTATTATCTGTGCATCTCGAAGAACTAAAATGTCTTTTACAATTTCAGCTGTCTCCTTTGCACGAATAAAGTTCGATGTGATTATAAAATCTGGCACAAAATCCAAGTTCTTAGCAGAATCCTCAACTTGAATTTTTCCTTCTTTTGTAAGATTGAAAGGTGATTTTGCGTTTGTACAAACAAGCCCTCTAATGTTTCCTTCAGTCTCACCGTGGCGCATAAGATAATATTCGTTCCCTGACTTTTTTGTTTTTTCTCGAAGATCTGTAATTGAAGAGATGAAAATAACCTTTCCGTCTTTTGATTTCCAGAATGGAAGAGGGCTCGCCCAATATCTATTTCGAGAAATGGTCCAATCAGGAGCTGTATCTAAAACCGCAGGGAATCTTCCCTCTTTCAAGTGTGCAGGTATCCAATTTATATTTTTAGATTCTTCTTTAACTTGTTCTTTTATTTTCTGAATTGCCACAAACCAAGAAGGTAGAGCGTAATAAAGAAGTGGTGTATCACAGCGATAACAATGTGGGTATGAGTGAATTATTTTTTCTTTTGCAAAAAGTGCTCCTGTTCCGGCTAAATACTTAATTATCAAAATATCAGAAGCTTGATGATCTTCTTTTGGTTTTACTTTTACTCCAACGAAATCTTTTACTTCATCTACAAAAGTTCCATCCGGATTAACGTGACGAATAAACGGAATATTGTGCTTATTTGCCAAATTCATATCATCTTCTCCAAAAGCCGGAGCTTCGTGAGCAATTCCAGTTCCGGTGTCGGCAGTTACAAAATCAGCATGCCAAACTCTCCAAATATTTTGTTTATTTGGCATATCAATATCTTTATAATAATCAAATGGAGGTTTATAGGCTTTTCCTATCAATTCTTCACCAAGAAATTCACCAACAACTTCATATTCCTTGTCTTTCAAAACAGTCGCAACTCTATCACGTGCAATTATTAAAACATCTTCTCCAACTTTAACTTTCTGATAGGTTAGTTTTTCATTTATCGCAATAGCAGTATCTCCCGGCAAACTCCATGGTGTTGTAGTCCAAGCCAAAAGATAAGTCCCCGGTTCATCAATAAGTTCAAATTTCACATAAACAGATATGTCTGTTATGTCCTTATAGCTGTTGTCCATTGCAATCTCAGAGTTTGCAATCGGAGTCTCACAACGAGGACAATATGGCAGAACTCTAACACCCTCATAAAGAAGATCCTTTTTTGCAAGCTCAGATAAAGCCCACCAAACACTTTCAATGAAAGTGTTGTCCATTGTTTTGTATCCATTATCAAAATCAACCCATCTTCCAAGTCTCTCAATTGTTCCCTTCCATTCTTCTGTATATCCGAGAACTTTACTTCTTGCATGTTCAACAAAGTTCTTAACACCAAGCTTTTCTATCTGATGTCTTCCGGAAACACCAAGGTCTTTTTCAACTATATTTTCAATTGGTAACCCATGACAATCCCAACCCCATCTTCGGTCAACATGGAATCCGCGCATTGTTTTATACCGAGCAATAGCATCTTTGGCGGTAGATCCAAGCAAGTGTCCGTAGTGCGGAAGACCGGTAGCAAAAGGTGGTCCATCATAAAATATTTCATCCCCTTCAGCAGATTCTTTATTCAAACTTTTTTCAAAAATATTTTTTTCCTTCCACAGTTTTAGAGCGCTTTCTTCAAGTGAAGCGTAATCTGATTTAAATCTAAAATTATCAGTTTTTTCTTCTTTGGGTTTATCCATATAAGTACTTTAATATTATCAGCTTGGTCTTTAAACTAAAAATGCCCCTCGGGAGGGCAACGATAAAAAATCGGGTTCCTCCCTAATAAAGCGGGCGAATAATAATTGAATTATTGATAACCTGATTCATAAGATGAGTCTAACACTTTTGGCCAAAAAACAAAAACCTCACAGCAACCAAATGGTCGACGTGAGGGTGTGCCCGGCCTAAGCGGGGGTATTTGCTAATTTATGAGCCAGATCGGGTCTGGCTTCAGAAAAGTTTTGAATAGTTTCAGCTGGAATATTCGCCTTGGCTTTCTGGGCCTTAGCAAGCATGGCATTCCACTGTTTCTCAACTTCCTTATCTTTTTTTGTTTTGTTGCTCAAAAGCAAACAAAATAATCTGTGCGCAACTTCAAAGTGCGTCTTGTTCGGATTTACGGCATTGTTACTACTCATAAAATATTCTTTTTTGGTTTCCTATGTTTATACCACATATTCAGATTTTTGCAACAAAAAAGGCCCCTACTCAAAAGTGGCCAATATTCTCTACCGTATTTATGATTACACCATTCTCGTCTTCAATGTGGAGCTGGCACTCGATACCAACTTTATTTTCAAAGGTTGCCCCACCGGACTTTTCCCAACCTTCGAACATACAAATAGAATCGATATATCCCGAACGGATAATTCGTCCGAAAAAATTTTGGAAAATTGTTTCAGTTGAAAATCCGGATGCAATTAACTTCTCAATAAACCGGTCAAAAGGTAGCTGGTCGAAAACCAAATGATTTTTTGAAAATTCATGAAGCTTTTTAAAAAATATTTTCAAATTTTCATTACGATAACTACCATCTTCAGTACCATTGCGAAGCGGACCAGAACAAAACCACACTTTTTGATCAACAGCAGGTGAAGTCGGCACCGAGGCCATCTTTAATACCTGTATTCTTCCCTTTGCGAGAGAATTTATTTTCTCTAAAATTCGCAAAGCAATTTTAAAAGCCTCTTCAAGGCCTTCGGAATTAAGGGGCAGACTTTCAACTGCCTCAATATCTTTGTGCGACCAATATTCATGTCGCATGAAATATTGGCTGAAGTATGGCCAGTATCCGGCCTTTCTCATCTCTTCTAAAACATTATACTCATCCCTTTCTTTTTCTCCGAGTTTAATAAACTCTATTTTTCGATTGTTTCCATTTGAGAAAAACAAAGCAGCGCGAAGGTCGATTGTGAAGTCTCCTTCTTCTTTAAAAAGTTTGAACTCGGGATGCATTGATGGTTTTGCTTCTATTGCAACTTTCCAGGCTAATTCTCTGAGCTTTTGCTCATTTTCTTTGATTGTTAGGAACATAGATTTTAATTTTTCTTTACTCTAACACGAAAATCAGAAAAATCAAACTACATCTTTTCAGGCACTTCTATTCCGAGAATATTGAGTCCGTTAGTTAAAACAATTTTTGTAGCCAAAGTTAGGGCAAGATTGTATTTTGCTTCACTATTTTCTAAATCAAGAATTTTAGTAGACCCATACCAACTATTGAAAGTTTGAGACAAGTTGAGCAGATAAGTAGAGATGTGATGTGGAGCCCACTCCTCTATTGCAAGGGATACAACTTTTGGAAATCTAGAAATCATTTTTTCTAATTCACCAGTCTCTGTATCTGTTTGAATAATTTCAGGTTCAAGGCCAGCTTCCTTTGCTTTCATTAAAACAGAATTAGCTCTAACGGCAGTATATTGAAGATATGGGCCTGAGTCTCCTTCGAAAGAAAGTGAGGTATCTGGATCAAAGTTTATATCTTTACCCGCCATTGATTTTAAAATTGAAAATTTCAAAGAAGCGATCGCCACTCTATCAGCGGTCTCAACGTCTAATTCTGAAGACTTTTCTTTCACTTCGGCCAAAACAACATCAAGAACATCAGTTGCAAGCGGAACTCCACCAAGTCGTGAAGACATCTTTTGTCCTTTGAAACTCATTCTTCCGTGAGTTCGATGAACTGTTTTTTCTTTCCAGTCTTTATTTATTTCACTAACCGCTTCTAAGACAACACTGTAGTATGGCGCCTGTTGGTTATCAGTTATTAGAATTGAAATATCTGGAGAAAATCTTTCGAATTTAAGGAAAAGAAGACCGATATCTTTTGCTTCATAGGTTGGAAATCCTTCTTTGTTAATGAAAACTCTAGTGTGTAATCCCTTCTCTTCTCCTTTGAAAATAATAGCTCCTTCACTTTCTTCAAAGACTTTGCCGATGTTTTCTCGAACAATTCTCTCTCCTTGTTCACCTGCCTCACTTTCAAAAATAAAATCTTCGAATTCTGAGCCAAGTCTTTTTGTTATATCTTTGAAATAAGAAAGATTTATTTCTTTACATTTATTGTAAAGATCAAGAATCTCTCCAGGTGTCTTCTCGTACAAAACTTTTGTTATTTCTTTTACTTTTTGAACTACACTTTCATCCTCGTCGTACAGCTTTGTCCCTCGAACATAACAATCTCCTAAGTATGTAAGCTTTTCTCTTAGTGTAGGAAATGAATCGAGCTTTCCCTCTCCATCCTCAATTAAGATAAATAAAGCTTTCCCAATCCCTAAAGAAACATCAGATGGATAAGAAATTTCTGTAACGCTAGCACCAGAGAATTTAGCAAGTCTCGAGATTGCTTCCCCTATTGTGTTATTCATCACATGTCCAATATGAAATGGCTTAAATAGATTTGGACTTGAATGTTCAACTAGTATTTTTTTATTTTTATGTTTTTCTGAAATTCCATAATTTTCCTTTTGCTCCAAAACATTTTTTATTTCACTAGAAAAATATTCTTTTGATAAAAAGAAGTTTATGAACCCAGGTTGCACCGCTTCTACTTTAGAGAGATATTCTGGTTTTATTTTTTCTATTTCGGATACAATCTTTTGAGCTAAATCAAGCGGTTTTTCTCCTTCTCTTTTGGCCAAAACCATGGCGACACTAGTCGAAAAATCTCCGTTTTTATAATCTTGCGGAAACTCTATCTTCGGTTCTATGTCATCTATTTTAACAGCAGATTTTATTAGCTCTTTCAGCTTTTCTTCCATAAAAAAGATTTTAACACAAAAACACAGAACCCCACTTTCGTGGGGCTTTGATTAGTCTACGATTTGGATTCCTGCTTGTCTTGCACTTCCAGCAACGATTTTCATCGCAGCTTCAATGTCGTTGGCATTTAGGTCAGGCATCTTTCTCTCGGCGATCTCTTTTAGTTGAGCTTTTGTAATCTTTCCAGCCTTGCTTGTGTTTGGCTTTCCTGATCCTTTAGCTACACCTGCAGCCTTGAACAAAAGGCTTGATACTGGGGGAGTTTTGATTACGAAATCATAACTTCTATCCTCATAAACACTGATTAGAGTTGAAACAATATCCCCTCTCATCTCGTTTGTTGCAGCATTGAACTTTGAAACGAAATCTCCAATGTTGATTCCCGCTTGTCCAAGTGCTGGTCCAATAGGTGGCGCTGGGTTTGCGGCTCCTCCTGGGATTTGCAGTTTTAGTTGTTTAATTACTTTTTTAGCCATAGTTTAGTTTAAATTTATAGTTTCAAGTTTTTAAAGGGAACAAGAAACCCTTGAAGCTTTCCCGAACTAAATCGGGGCGTAACGGAATCAGATTAACAGAAAAGTGACTATTTGTCTATTTCTGTAATTTAAGACTTTTCTACCCCCGAAAAGACTCGTGGTCAAAAAATTATAGTTTCTTGACCTGAAGGAAGTCTAATTCCACTGGGGTCTCACGACCGAACATTGAAACCAGAACTCTAACTTTACCTTTTTCGTTATCAACTGACTCAACTTTTCCTTCCAAGTCTTTGAAAGGTCCGTCAGCAATCTGGATAGTCTCTCCAACCTCAAGCTCAATATTGTGCTTTGGACCATCTTTGGTCATTCTAGAGAACAAGAAACTTACTTCTTCCTCAGAAAGCGGAACTGGGTTTACTCCCGCTCCCACAAATCCAGTTACCCGAGGGGTGTTTCGAACAACATACCAAGAGTCATCATTTACGATCATATCAACTAGGACATAACCAGGGTATATTTTTTCTTCTACCTCTACCCTTTTTCCTCCTTTTACTTTGATCTTCTTTTCGATTGGAACAACGACATCAAAAATTTTGTCTCCAACTCCGAGAGATTCTATTCTCTGCTTAAGGTTTCGCATAACAGCATTCTCATATCCAGAGTATGTGTGTATCGCGTACCATCTACGTTCTACGTGTGCTTCTTGTTTTGCCATATATTAAAAAATTAGAAACCAATAATCTTCTCAAGACCTTTTGTAAATATCAGATCGAAAAGTCCAAGCATATAAGCGATCAGAATAGAAATTATTATCACCAAAGCTGTAAGGAAAATAACACGTGACTGTCTTGGCCAGTTAACATGGTGTAATTCTGTCTTTAGATTTTTGAAAAAGTTTGTCATAAATTTAAACATTTTTAAAAGCCCCGCGGGGCTTTAATATTTTGATAATACCACTTTTAGCTGAAAATTGCAAATGAGCCCAAAGAAAGGAGAGTTAGAAATGTTATATGTCCAAGAAGGATAAACGGCAGTGCTCTCTTGAAGGGATAATCGACCAACGCAAGAGAAAACATAAGGATATCAGCCGGCATCGGGGTCAGCCCACCATAAATAAATATAAACAGAGGAAACAGTTTCCGGGGTCTTTTCCTAAACCAATTTTCAATTTTTTCTATTAAATTTTTAAAATTCCCATCTGAAGCGAGTCTCCCCTCCTTTCCTAAAAAATAAAAAAGGTAGTCCCCAATCGCAAGAGCTGGAGCTGCTGATAGCGCCAAAAGAAAAGGATTAAGTCCTCCGCTTGCAAAAAAAGCAGCTGGGCAATGACGAGGTTTGCCATTTCGTCGTGAATTGGAGATCGGAAGAGCGTCGTGTAGGGAAA
>CALBMC010000067.1 GCA_937895685.1 uncultured bacterium
GATCTGGGCTGTTTCCCTTTTGACTGACGGAGCTTAGCCCCCGTAGTCTAACTGCTATACTCTGGCGTATGGTATTCGGAGTTTGATAGATGTCGCGAGATTGCTCCCTGTCGAAATCTTCCAGTGCTCTACCCCCACACGAAACATATAGCGCTCGCCCTAAAGCGATTTCGGAGAGAACCAGCTATTACCGAATTCGATTAGCTTTTCACTCCAACCCACAAGTCATCCAAATGCGTTGTACGACATACTGGTTCGGACCTCCCCCCACCTCTCGGTGGGGTTCATCCTGCTCATGGGTAGCTCATCCGGCTTCGGGTCTTTAGCATACTACTTATGTTGCGCTATTCACGCTCGCTTTCGCTTCGGCTCATATTCTTTAAAATCTTAGCCTTGCAGCATGCTAAAACTCGTTGGCTCATTCTTCAATAGGCACGCCGTCGAGGATATAAATACCCTCTTCGACTCCTTGTAAACATATGGTTTCAGGTCTATTTCACTGCCCTCACCGGGCTACTTTTCACCTTTCCCTCACGGTACTAGTTCACTATCGGTCTCTACACATATTTAGCCTTACCGGTTAGTTCCGGCAGATTCCTCCGAGCTAGTCGTGTCTCGAAGTACTCAAGAACATAAACACAATAGACACAATTATTTTCACTTACCGGGCTATCACCGTCTATGGCATAACTTTCCAGTTATTTCTGTTAATAATGCGTTTTGTAACTATCTGACTATTAAAATCAGTTTATGTCTTACAACCCCCATTCGTATTGCTACAAACAGGTTTGGGCTTCTCCGCTTTCGCTCGCCGCTACTTACGGAATACTTAATTTAGTTTATTTTCCTCCAGGTACTGAAATGTTTTACTTCCCTGGGTGTGCTTCATAGAAGTCTAGTCTATGATCATCAAGGTTTACTTGACGGGGTTTTCCCATTCGGACATCTCCGGATCAAAGGTTGCTTAGCACCTCCCCGAAGCTTATCGCAGCTACGCTACGTCCTTCATCGCTGTGTAGAGCCTAGGCATCCACCATATGCTCTTGTTTAATTTCCTATTAGGAAATTTATATATCATTTTTTGGACTTTAAAGACCGCTATCTAAAAAGTCCGTTTCGTTTCCACATACAGTCATTCAAAGACCCCAAAATTGGGTAACTGTTGTGGGATTCGATTATCAGGGGGCACTCCATTCAATCGTGAGAACAAAAAATCGCCTTTCGGCGACAGTGTAAGAGCCAAGAGGCTATTTACTGCCGCGGTTGGTAATTCATGTTCATAATCATACAGTGAAACGAGTATATACTAAGAGAAAAAAGAAGTCAACCTTTATCTGCCTAGCTAAAAAAGGGCCAAATCTGGGGAAAGTGTGGGTATCTAAAAAACAAAAAAACCCTCAAAAAGGGTTCCCTATTATCGACAATCAAATTCAATCTTTCCATAAAAATCTCCAAGTTTATAAAAATAAATTTTTCCCTCAACGAAATAAGGTGAATTTATTTCTTTAGTCTTTTCATTCTTTGAATCAGCCTGAAAAATTGTGCCATCTTCATTCCAAACAATCAGTCTTCCATCATATCCTTCCCCAACTATTAGGCTACAAGTTTCTGATACAAAAACTTTGTTTTGTTCAGAAAATTTTATCTCGATTTTATTTTCCGGATTATCTGGGTCAATAAAAAGAGTCTGTGCTTCTGTTCTGAAAAAACAAAACAATAAAATAAAAATATAAAAATATTTCATATACAACAATTTTGTTTGAAGGTAACATTTTTATTTAAAAAATCAAAACCCCGCCAAAAGACGGGGTTTTGAAAAACAGAGTTTGTATTAGTTAGACTCTGATCGAATCTTGTCTAGGAATCGAGAAGCTGTCTCTTTTCCTCCAAGACCAAATGCTAGTCCTCCTCCAATTGATAACATTGCAATTATTCCTGTGAAAAGAATTTGCATAAATTGTGGAGCTACTCCAAGTTGTGAAAGTGCAATTATGAATGCGAAGATCCAAACTGCATACTTTGCAATAGTTGAAAGCATCTTAGCTGTGTGAATGTTTGCAGCTCTTGCTCCACCTTCTACAATCTTTTGGATTGCTGAAGCTACAACAGAAGCTATAACCAACACAAATGCTGCGATGATTACTCTAGGCAAGTAGTTGAGAACCACTTCACGAAGGAAGGTGTTTACATCGGAAAGTCCAATTATCTCAAGAGATGTCATTAGGAAAACAACGATGATAAACCACTTAACTATGAATCCGATGAATCGGCCAAAATTAAGTTTCATTCCAGCTTTCTCAACAACCTCTTCTACTCCTGCGCTCTTCAAAACACGATCAATTTTGAGAGCACTAAGAACTTGTTCTACCGCACGAGCAACGATTCCACCGATAGCCCATCCGATAATAAAGATAATAATCGCGACTATAAGATTAGGCACGAAGTTAACAAAACCCCACCAAAGATTTTGGAGAGATGCACTGAAAACTTCACCCCATGTATTAATCAACATAAAATTTTTAGAAACCACAAGGGTTTCGGGTGCCGAAGCACCAATTTATTTCTTAACTACCTATCTTTTAAAGCTCGACCCTCGAAAGTAGGTACTAGATATATTATATCATCAAAAACCCCTCCTATAGAGGGGTTGTGGAAAAATTAAACTACCCTAACCTGAATTCTACTCGGTAAATAAGGACTCTCATTCCCTACTATTACTTCATGCGGATATTCGAGAACGTCGCACACAAGCTTATCAAACATTTCAACTCTATATTTGAAATCTTCTATTTCAAAAAGAGAATAAGTTAATTCTTTTCCAATTTCAGACTCTAGACTTCTAACTATTTGTTCTACCTTTTTCTTATTCAATCTCTTTCCAACAATCAAAAAATCTACGCGACTCTTCGGATCATGAATAAAAACACCAGATAAAATAAATAAATCTATTTTTCCAATACCTTTAAATCTTTTTAGAATTGAACTTCGATCTACCAGTTCCCCATCAACTAACAGATTGTAAAATTTTTCTCTGTAAGGAAAACTTCTAACTGTTGACCAAGCTTTGACTTTCTTCTTCTTAGTTTTTCCTCTTGAAGATACTGTTATGTTGGTAAATCCAGATTTTATTAATCCAGTTTTTGAAATTAGATTTAACTCTTTTCGGAAAGATGATTTTGGAATTCTTAGACGATCTCTAACCTCTTCTTCTGCTACGACTCTGTCGTCATTCAAAAGAAAAAATCTCATTATTTTTACCCTCGCAACTGATCCAAATATTTTTCCTAGAGTTTCCATACACAGAAGTATATTAAAGCTTAGAACTTGGCGCAACCCCTTCCAAAATCCAAAAAATGGGTTAAAAAAGAAACCCCTTTTGGGGGTTTCTTTTTGTATAAGAGTATCGTTGAAGATTACTTCAACTCAACCTTTCCTCCTGCTTCTTCGATTCCTTTCTTCATTGTTTCAGCTTCTTCTTTCTTAACTCCTTCTTTTAGAGTTGAAGGTGCTGCATCAACAAGGTCTTTTGCTTCTTTAAGTCCAAGACCTAGAGCTTCTTTAACAACTTTCATAACTGCAATTTTGTTTTCTCCAGCTGATGCAAGAACAACTGTGAAGCTATCCTTTTCTTCAGCGGCTGCAGCTCCTGCTCCAGCTCCAGCTGAAACAGCAACAGCGGCTGCACTAACTCCAAATCTTTCTTCAATCGCTGTAACGAATTCGTTAAGCTCTATTACTGACATAGACTCAACTTTGTCGAGTAAATCTTTAAATTTATCCATAATATTTTTAATTAATTAATAATGTTAATTTGTTTTTTTCTTTGCTACTTCTGAAAGTCCGATTGCAAGTCTTTGCATTGGGCTCTTCATAAGAAAAGCAAATTTTGAATACAATGTTTCTCTAGATGGAATTGTTGCAAGGGACATAAAGAATTCTGATCCTTTATATTCACCTTCATAAATTCCTCCAAGAATTTTTACTGTATTAGGAAGTTCTTTTCCAAAATTGAAAAGTTCTCTTGAAGAAGCCAACTGATCAGTTCCTGATGCAATCGCTACTTCTCCAGACAATTCTGGCATATCCCCTTTTACAGAAGAATCATCTAGTGCTCTTTTTATAAGAGTCTTTCTGGCAACTTTGTAAGTTATTCCAAGATCTCTAAGAATTCTTCGAATTCTTATTGCGTCAAAAACTTTTAGTCGTGAAAACTCCACGAATACTACAGTATTACCTGCAACAAAAAGTTCTTTTAGATCAGAAACTATTTCTTCTTTTCTATTTCTTGTTAATGCCATAATTAAATATTTTTATATTCTAAAATAAAAATCGACCTTCTAAAGGCCAAATCAAGTAGTTTGGTATTTACCTCTGCAGGCTACATCAACCTTCGGTTGATCGTCCGACCCCGCAAGGCGGGGTTTAGGGACATGTAATTATAGCTTTAGCTACCTGCTTTCTTCGGCCTTATGAAACTAGATTATCACAGTATTTAAGTAAGGTCAAATTAAAGACAGCTTGATTGGTATGGATTTTTAGAGCACATGAAATGCCCGTAAAGTGTCATGACGGAAAACAAAATTAGTATTCCTAAAATCAAAATAAGGACAGTTTTTAAAATTTTTTTAATTACATTCATATTACTCTGGAACAAACGCATCATTATTTATAACCTCATTTTTTGAATAATTTTCAATCAAAAATAGTCCTGCGAGTCCAATCATCCCCATCAAGATCAAACCTATTAGCATTTTGAAAAAATGTTTGCTTAACATTTTATTTAATTAAAATTTCTTCTCCGCCAACTAAACCACTCTTAACTTCAACAAAAGCACCATCACCACTTCTACCAAGAACTATATTTCTTTTTGATTCTTTCTTTCCATCTTCAAGAGTGACATAAGCCTCCCCTTCTTCGTCATATCTAACAACTCTCTTTGGTATTTTTACAACAGAATCTTCTTTGAAAATTATTATCTCAACTCTCGCTGAAAGTCCCGGAATTATAATTTGATCAGTCTCTTTAAGATTAACAATTACTTTATAGTTAACAATGTCAT
>CALBMC010000068.1 GCA_937895685.1 uncultured bacterium
AGCGTATGATTTGGCTTCTTCAAACTTTATAGAAAGAAGTTTTGAGGCTCCATCCAGTCCTATTGTTACTCCATAAAGTGATGAAGCTCGAGACATTGTTTCTCTGTTATGAGTAACAACGATTAATTGTGAGTGTTCAGATAACTTCTCTAACATATCTCCGTATCTTCTTGAGTTTGATTCATCAAGAGCAGCGTCTGTCTCATCAAGAACAAGGAATGGTGGAGGATTAACTGCTGACATCGCAAAAAGAAGCGCAATAGAAACCAAAGATCTCTCTCCTCCTGATAGCATTCCGAGTTCTCTGACTTTCTTCTGTGGCAAAGATACGCCTATTTCTACCCCTCTTTCAAATTTATATTCTGCCTCTCTATCATCTGCATCTTCTCCTCTACCATGCTCAACGGTTATAGTTAAATGAGCACTTCCTCCTCCAAACATTGTTTGGAAAAATTCATTAAACGATTTATTTATCTCAGCTACCCCTTTCTTAAATTCATTATCAAGAGTATCCCTCAAATCTTTTATCAAAGATTTGAGATTCTTTATACTTGCTTCCAAATCTTCTAATTCCTTTTTCAAGAAGGCATCTCTTTCTTCAGTCTCTCTGTATTCCTTCAAAACATCTCCTCCACTTGCCGAACCGGCATCCTCTAATCTAATCTTCAATCTTTCAATATCTCTCTTTAAGGTTTCTTGAATTCTGGAATCATAATCAATAGAGCTTTTCTCTCCAATACTAAAAGATATACCAGTTATCATTTGGACTGATTTTTTATCCTCATCCAAATTTGTTTCTCTTATTAAAATAGAATTAAGATGTTCATCAAGACGAGCTTTTTCTCCTTCAAGACGAACCAGTTTTTCTTTTTCCTCGTAATATCTTCTTTCTCTTTCTCTTTCTTCTTCTCTCTTAGAAATAACTTTTACCTCAAGGCTCCTAATCTTGCTTCGAATATCTGAAACTTCAATCTCAAGACCACCAAGTTTTTTCTTTTCTTCTTCTAACTCTTTTAAAGTTTCATTTACCAGAACGTTTGAAGACGCAGATGAATCCTCTCCACCAAATTCTTCCCCTTCTTTAATTACCTCAGAAAGTAGGGCGAGAACCTCTTCCCTGTCTCCACTAGAACGAAGAACGTCGCTAGCTTTTCTTATTTTTGAAATAATTCCAAAAAAGAAAGAGGCTGGATATGTCTTTTCATTTTTTTCTTTTTCTGAATCTCTAATTGCCTCAATTTTACCTTCCAGCTTACCAAGATTTTTAGCGATATCATTTTTCTTTAACTCGATAGCTCTCTCTTGATCTCTAAGTTTTGCAATCTCTTGCTCTTCTGTTAATTCAGAAATTTTTACCGGCTCTGCTCTTTCTACAGTAATTGCTTTAGCGTTCTTTATTCCTTCTTCTGCGATTTTTATTTTTTCGCTGGTTTCTCTTCTTTCTTTTATAAGTTCTCTAGACTCGTCACCAAAATAATTATCAAACTTCTCTGACAATTCTCGGCGTAGCTCTTCTGCCTTTTCTATCTTTTCTACTTGCTTCTTTAGGAAAGTTAAGTGCGGAGAAAGTTCTCTTCGAAGAGAAGCTACTTCTTTCATGTTTATTTCCGACTTCTCTAACTTTCTCTCGCTTTCTTTTATTCTGTATTGATAAATCTTAAGTCCTAGTGCATCTTCTAGGATTTGTCTTCTGTCTTTATTATTTGAAGAAAGTATTCTATCGGCTTCTCCTTGAGAAATTATGTGGTGCCCTGTTGAACCAATATGAACTGAAGCAAGAAGTTCTACTATATCCTTTAATCTAACTTCTGAACCATTTATTTTATAAACATTCGCTCCATCAGAAAATACTTCTCTAGAAATAGTTATTTGATCGAAATCAACTGGGATATTAATTCCCTCGTTACTAAAAGAAAAGACTCTGTCCTTATTATCGAAAGAAATAGAAACAAGTGCTCGCGAAGAAGAAGGAACTCCCTTTGATCCTTTGAAGATCAAGTCACTTCCTCCTTTTCCTCTTAGACTTTTAATTGATTGTTCTCCCAGAACAAACCTGATTGCTTCTACAACGTTAGATTTTCCAGAACCATTTGGTCCAACGATACAGGTAACACGACTCTGAAAAGAAAGATTTGATTTCTTTGCAAAAGATTTGAATCCAAAAATTTCTATTTCTTTTAGTCTCATCATTTTTATTTTAATCTAACCAATTATTTATTTTAAGCGCACTTT
>CALBMC010000069.1 GCA_937895685.1 uncultured bacterium
ACATTGGTTATTCTAAGAAAATATTTGGAATTGAAAGGGGAGGAGAAAAATCAAGAAAGGATTTTGCTTCTTTTGATGAAGTTTTCCATCTAACTAAATATTTTTTCCCAGATTTATTTGATCAAGAAATAGAAAGTTTGGATAATTTAGGTATCTTCGAGGATAAAAAAGAGATTGCCAAAGAAATACTATCAGAAAATATAGACAAAATAGCAGATACTTCAGTTTCAAAAGATGACTGGATGCTTGAAATGAGAGAAATTGCTTCAAAATATGGATTTGCCAGAGACGTTAAGACTTTCAAAGAAAATCCCGATAATTTTAAAGGACAATTTGGTGATTTTGCTATGATTTTGAGAAAAGCTATTACTCTAAGAGCAAATACTCCAGATCTTTTTTCAATTATTGAAACTATTGGAGCAGAAGAAACAAAGAGAAGAATTAAAAAAGTAACTTCTTTGATTTAAAAATAGAATATTGTTAACAAAATATTCGCAGAGAATTGCGAATAAAGTTATAATATTCTTATGCAGATTGCGTTAAAGCAACTAGAAAAATTTATTTCTGACTCAGGTCTTATCTCAAAGACTGATTTAAGTAGTGCCGTAAAAGAAGCTTCAAGTTCAGGAAAAAGCCTGGGGGATATTTTGGTTTCTGAAGGTAAACTTAAAGACTCTGATCTAAAAAGAATGGAGGCTTATGTCCTAGGTGTTCCTTTTGTTTCTCTTTTGGGACAAAAAATAAATCCGGAAGTTCTTTCTCTTATTCCAGAATCAATTGCCAGAAATCATAATGTTATAGCTTATAACAAGAGTGATAAAGGACTAGAGGTAGCAATGCTTGATTTCGATGACTTACCAGTTATTGATTCGGTTAAGAAAAAAGTTGAGTTAAAAATTTTACCAAGACTAACAGATGGAGAGTCCATAAAATCAGCTCTTTCTCAATACAGGAAAACACTTAAGGCTGAGTTTGATTCTATTATTCAAAAAGAAACAGCTTCCCTTAGAATGATTTCAGAGGCGGGAGGAGGAAGTGCTGAAACAGAAAAAGAATTAAAAGCTCTAGCTGAAGATTTGCCTGTTGTTCAAGTCGTTGACACTCTAATATCTCACGCAATCTTACAAAACGCTTCTGACGTTCACATTGAACCAGGAGAAACAGAATTGGTTGTTCGTTATAGAATTGATGGAATTCTAAGAGACGCGATGGTTCTACCAAAAGATTCAGCTCCAGCTATTACCGCTAGAATAAAAGTCCTATCTAACTTGAAGCTAGATGAAAAAAGACTGCCACAAGATGGAAGATTTAAGATTTCACAAGATGATCAGAAAGTTTCTTTCCGTGTCTCTACTTTGCCTGTTTATTATGGAGAAAAAGTCGTTATCCGTATTTTGAAAGAAAATA
>CALBMC010000070.1 GCA_937895685.1 uncultured bacterium
GTTCGCGTTAAAAGCATAGTTTTCTTTTTTTATTGAATTTTTAAAATTAAGACTAAAGATTACACGTCCTGGAGTTGTTTCTAAAAATAAATCTGTTAATTGATAAGTATTTTCAGAAATAAAACGAGCAATTAAAATTCCTAAATTAGTAAGAAAATAAAATTTGTGTTGGTTTTTTCCTATTTGAAAACTTTTATAAAGAATAATTTCTTTTTGATTAATTTTAAAGTTTGTACTTGTATCTAAACAAATAAGTTTATTTTTTTCTTTTTTTATTTTATTTGCCAAGGTACCAATCATGTCGTCGGCTTCGTAACCTTCTTTTGAAACGGCAATTATTCCAAAAGATTCTAGCAACTTCCTAGATTCCTTTATTTGGGAAACCAAATCCTCGTCTGGCTTTTCCCGTGTTCCCTTATATTCACTGTATGCTTCATGTCGAATTGTTTTTCCTGGAAGATCAAAACAGCCATAAACCCGATCTGGCTTAAACTCTGTAATTATCTTGAAAACCATAGTTGAAAGGCCATACAATGCCCCAGTTGGAACCCCAGAAGCAGTCTTGAACTCAGGCAGGGCGTGGTAGGAGCGATGGATTATGGCGTGCACATCTAGAA
Source organism: uncultured bacterium (assembly GCA_937895685.1). Lineage (GTDB taxonomy): Bacteria > Patescibacteriota > Minisyncoccia > Phycocordibacterales > UBA9973 > JAGOTH01. The sequence continues at coordinate 618 of CALBMC010000070.1, forward strand.
GAACAACTGTTTTATTTTGGCTTTTTACACTCATATATTGAGTATAGCTTTTTATTGAATAAACAAAAAAGAGCCCCCAAGGGCTCTTTAAAACAAGTAGTTAAAAGGAAATTTTTCTTTCTCCCTCTTTTTCTATATGAGAAAAGCTGATTCTGAGATCTGGTTCTATCTCTCCTTCAATGTTGCTAGGCCATTCAAAAATAAATATGTTTTTTCCGTTTTTAAAATCTTCATCTAGATTTAAAACTTTTAATTCTTTTTTGTCTCCGAGTCTATATGCATCAATATGGAAAAGATTTTCCCAAGGACCAAGTCTGGTTTTATATTTGTGCATAATTGTAAAAGTCGGAGAAGTTATATCTTCTTTTACCCCCAGCTTTTTAGCTAAAGATTTTGTAAAAGTTGTTTTGCCTGCACCCAAATCACCATCTAAAAACAGAACTGTGGCCTTTTCTTCTTTTTTATTCTTAATTAATACAGAAAAAACCTCCTCAGCCAATTTAATCAAATCTGTTTCTTTGTATATTTTTTCTTTCACAAGTTTAATCTAGCACAAAAAACCTCGCATATGCGAGGTTTTTTGTTAAGCAGGTTGTTCGTCTTTTATTCTCTTCCAAATTAATATTCCAAAATAAATTATGAGTATAAGAATTACCCAATCAAGCAGACTGTCTGGGAGAAAAGAATTTCCTCCATACAAAGCTAGTGCCGCTTGGTCTGACATTCTTATTCCTCTTCCTTCTAAAATAGCGAAAGCTGTTGCATCACCTTGCTCTTCATTTGGTCCAGTGTAAACAGCTTTTGCTTCGAGTGATCCATTTCGTCCAAGATCTTTAGTAGAAAGAAGTGTAAAAGAAAACTCTTCTGACTCTTTAGCTGAAAGGTTCTCAATCTCAAAAATTATTGAGTTATCAGAATAAGAATATTTTCCACCGTTATTTGCATCAACAAATTCAAAACCGTCTTCGATTGGGACTCTAACAAGTACGTCTTCAAGTGTTTGAGATGAAGTGTTTCTTATAACCCCCTCAAAAAACATCTCTTCCCCTCTTTCAACTCGATCGTTCGTCTCAAGGGTTATGTCTACACGAGAAAGAATGTAGTTTGCGCTAACAAGAGCTGGGACAAAAAATGCCAAAATTCCCACAGCAAGAAAGGCTTTGTTTATAAGGATTTTTTTATTCATAAATGAATTATATCATATTGATATATGATTGTCAATATATAACAAAACCCACCCTTTTGGGGTGAGTTTTGTTATTTTACTTAGATATTATCTAGGAAGATTGTCTGGGCTTGTTCCACGAGATTCAACAGTAGCTGTTGTTTTCTCTATTAGAACACTTTTCTTTTCGCTTATTTTTCTAGCTAGATAAACTAGTCCGAAAATTATTGCGATAAGGAGTAGCCATTCAATCAAAGTGTTTGGCCAGAATCCTGCTCCAAAGAATGCTAGACCCACAAGATTGCTTCGGTCACGAACTGTAATCAGCGCATAGGCAGTCGCATCTTCAGTTGCTCCGTTACTTGGATTTTCAAACGCCATTACAGCATCTGTTACAAGTAAATCTCTAGGGATAGCTTTTCTTGTTACTTCTCCATCAATAAAGAATTCATCTTCTTCATTAATTTCAAGATCTCCAAGTTCTAAGATTATTGAATGATCTGAAACAGAATATTCTCCTTCAGTTGTATCAATAAAATCAATTTCGTCTGGAAGTGATACCTCAAGAACAGTATTCTCAAGAACCTTTCCACTAATATTTTTGTAGGTAACAGTAAAGTCTACTGGTTCGCCCACATAGGCAGTCTCGTCATCAGCTGTTATTTCAAGCATCACAAATGGTGAACCTGTTCCAGTTCCTGAAACAATTACCACTGGTGGCTGAGGTGCAACTGAAATTGCGAGAGTTCGGAACGATAGTATCTCACCATAGTTTAGAGCTCCGTCTTCGTCTTCAGCAACAGCTCTAAAGTAGTAAGTTGTATTAGCACTAAGTCCGACTATTGTGTTGAAGTAATTCACTGAATCAGCGCTCCCGAGAATTATGTCTGGTGTTTTGTTTCCAAGGCCCATTGTTGAACCCCAGTCAAACCAACCAGTTAAATCTCCAGAATCATTGTTTGCAACGACTCCGTTTAGTCTTGCGCTAGATTGAGTTATGCTATTTGGTGAAGTTGTTTCAGCGTCAAAGCTGGCAAAGTCGTCCCCTTCTGAGTCCTCAGAGTCATCGTTTGAAGATGAACATCCTTCGTCATCTGGATAATCTTCATCGCCATCATCATCGTTGTCAACGTTGTCTTCACACTCGTTGTCATCGTCATTATTGTTGTTTTCTTCGTCTGTTGTGAATTTTAGAACATCTCCACATTCTTCATCGCCGTCCTCATTTTCAGCACAAGCTCTAAAGTAATAAGTTGTGTCTTCATCCAAACCATCTAAAGTTTTTGAGAATTCTCCGTTTTCATCTGTATCACCAGACACATCAAGAGTGTCTCCATCTCCGTCTTCAACATCGTTTTCATCTTCTGACCACTCAAACCATCTTTCGACAGTAAAGTTGTCATCTTCGATATCGTTAACTTCTCCGAAAAGTTTTGCTGAATCTGTATCAACATCGTCTTCGTCTAGGGTGTCAACAGAAAAGTTTCCATCTCCGTCGTCCTCATCTGAATCTTCTGAATCATCAGAAGAAGATGAACAACCAGCATCATCTGGGTAATCTGTTTCTCCATCATCATCGTTATCTATTCCGTCATCACATTCATTTTCGTCTTCGTTTTCAACTTCTGCCACTTTGTAGTGAACAACAAGTGATCCTTGGTGACAAAAAGAATTTCCCGAGCAAGTTGAATCTTTTAATATGTCATTTAATTCAAGACCTCCTGTTGTAAAGAGTTCATCCCCATCTTGACCGAACGGTAGTGTTACCGGGCTAGTTGCTGGGTTAGACATATAAAGCTTTGGATAAAATCCATCATCATAAGATATTGAACTATCTTCTGAAAGATGAACTGTTGCCGAGTCAGATACAGGTGAGGCGTTATCCGCATCAACTGTGCCGGTAAAGGTGAAGCTATCTCCATCACTTGTCTCTTTTGGAGACAATTTTAGGAATGGATCAACTGCTGTTTCATTTCCAGTATTGTGGAAATAAATCAGGACAGCAATAGTATCTCCCGGGTCAGCATCAATAGATGTCTCCCAGCAGGCTTCTTCACATCCTGGATTTTCGCTGTAGTTTGAAACAAGGATCGTTGGGTAGTCTTGGTCATCTGTGTTGAAAGTTGTACTCGCAAGCGCAGTAGCTGACACACCAAAGAAAGGTACGAAAATACCCCCTGTAACAATTGCTAAAGCAAAAAATAATTTTTTAAATTTGTTTTGCATATCGACTTTTTTGAAACTTTCGTTTCGTGTTCTTCCGAACGTTAATAATATTTACAATCGTTCCGTCTTCAATGACTGCCGTAATTCAAGACAGAAAAATTGTCCGGAACGTACGCTTGTGCGCCAACGCTCCGGAACAATGGTTTTTCTTTATCGTATTTTTATACCTTTCACTAATCCGCCGGTTCCCACACCTGCGGACTTCATTTTAATTCCGGTATTACCGGTATTGTTTAATATCAATCCTCCTCCGTTTGTGCCGGTGGTTGTTGCTCCACCACTCAGAATTGTTCCAATTGAATACTGTTGGTTTGCAACAATACCTTTTGTACCAACCTGAGTTCCATTAGACACGTTTGTTGCAGTCGTTGGCTGTTCTATCAAGGTAACGGGTTTTATTCCGTTGCCCTCGATAACATTGCCATTAGCAGCAACTGCAACTCCATCGGTCTGAATCGTTTGAATTCCATTTCCTTTCGGTCCTGAAATTACAGTTCCAGTGGTTCCATTAATGATCTGAACCCCGTTTGTAGCGGGAACACCATTAACTGCAATGGCGCCATTCTGTCCGATAACATTTGTTACGGGCAAGTTGGTTGAAGGATTTAACACTATCTGGGCACCGCTGTTTACAGGATTTTTAATCCCGTTGGCATCAGTGGTTAAACCAGACAAATTACCTGTTTCCACTATAGCAACGGCGGAAGCTCCAAATGGATTGGAAATACCTACTGAATTATTCAACGGAGTAACCGAGGTTATTCCATTGTTCAAAACTGCACCTGTGTTAACTATTCCAGTATTTGGAGTCGAAACTCCTGCACCGAAAACGTTCCCTGCGATTGCGTTTTGATTTAATTCAATGCCTTCAATGCTTGGTGTAACAACCGAAGTTGAACCACCAAAGATATTTCCTGCATTAACGGCTGTATTCAACGGAGTAACCGAAGTTATTCCGTTGTTCAAAACTGCACCGGTATTTATTCCAGTACCAGAAACCGAAGTTCCTGCACCGAAAATATTCCCTGCGTTTTGATTAACAGTAACAGATTCACCCATACCAAACGGATTTGCTGTTTTACCAGAAGGATTAGCCATTTTTCCGCTCCCGTTTCCAGGAAGGTCAGGGCCATTACCAGGAAGATCCGGACCATCATCACCGTTACCGGGTAAATCAGGATCACCGTCATCACCATAATAATTATTGGTGATTTCGTCGCCTTCATATGTGGTGTAGTAATTGTATATGGCTGGCGGTATCACCGTTTCCGGTGTTCCTGCCATATTGTATAACTTCCACAAGCTCCAGATGTCCACGGCAAAGTCAGCCGCATTCAGGAAAAGGTTAACCCAGTCAACCCAGATCATTCGACCTGAGTTATCCTCACACCACTGCCCTTGGGAATTTCCCTGGGGGTAGTACTGACCGTCAGCTACAGAATATGTGTACCCTGGCGTATAGCTTTGGGTTGGCAACATATTCGAAGGCGGCGGAGTTAAAGCCGGACTGTTTGTGTTGGTGTTTGTATTTGCGCCAGTACTAATTGTGTTAGTTACTGTCACATTTACATCACCCTCGGGTGTTTTCTCAGTCGTTGTGGTGGTGGTTGTATTACCACTGGTTGTTGTGGTTGTTTTAGCAACTGTTTGCTTTTCACCAGCCTGTATGTTTGCACAAATGTTGGAACTGTATCTCGCCGGTTTGTAATTTCCTTCAAAATACGGTGTACGGTTGTAGTCAAAATATATACCTTTTTCTCCAGAGTATTTATCTCTTGAGTAAATAGTATGCTTGCCTACTTCCGAATCCCAACCATAATTAGAAACAAAATTTCCATCCATCTCAATGGAATACTTTAGGATTGAATCCATGATTCCCGGTTGAGTTCCGTCAAACTTTGCAGGACCGCCACCATACTCGGGTTTAAATTTAACACCCTGAGCGTCGGCATCAGCCTGAATAACAACGGCCACATCAATGGCGTGTTGTTTTTCATCACAGTTAAACTCCCCGTCTTTATAAGCTGAAGAAATTTCAGCAACGGTGTAACCCGTTGTTTTGCGATCAAGGCAAGGTGAATTTTGGGAAAATCCAACCGTTGCAATTAACATAATAATAAAGAAAAAACCATTTTTTGAATGAACATTTGTCTTTGTCATAAAGTTACAATTTGAATAGATAGTATCACACCTGACCTCTTTTGTCAAGCTCATTTTTGTGGTCAAATCCACGGAAAACCCCTTAAAAAATAAGCACGAAATTCAGAAATATGCGATAATTTTATACATATGACACAAGACTTCGACAACGACCTACAAGAAAAGAAAATAGAAGACCTTCGAAGAAAGGAGGAGGAGGATCTAATAGAAGCCTTAGCAAGCGGGAGATATGACCTACCCTATGCCAACCTGATGACTGAAAAAATAGGAAATGAGTCCATTTCTTTAGTTGACGAAAAAATTGCAAGAAAATTAAACATAGGGACATATAGAACTTTGGGTAATAAGGTTTATCTGGCTGTTCATTCCCCAAACACAGAGGGAATCTCTGATGTAGTGGAAGATTTAAAGCAAAAAGGCCACGACGTTGTCATGGTTATGGTTTCAATGGCTTCTCTTGAAAAAATTTGGGAGAGATATAAAGACCTCTCTCACGCAGAAGAAGTTCGCTCTGGTGGAATAGATATTTCAGCAAAGACCCTAAAAGAAATGTCAGATGAATTAAAAACAATCGCCGACGTGCGGTCTGTTATTGAAAAAGGAGACGGAAAAGGAAACGTTATGGCAACCTCCAGAATTCTAGAAGTAATAATGGCTGGGGCAATAAAACTTTCAGCTTCAGATGTTCACATAGAAGCAGAAGAAGAAAACACAAGACTAAGATACAGACTAGATGGAGTTCTTGTTGATGTTTTGTATCTGTCAAAAGAAGCATACAGAACGCTTAACACAAGAATAAAACTTCTCTCTGGATTAAAACTAACAACAAAAGAATCTGCTCAAGACGGAAGATTTAGTATTTTCTTTGATGAAACAGAAATAAACATAAGAACCTCTGTTGTTCCTGGTGCATACGGAGAATCTATTGTTATGCGTCTTCTTGATCCGCGTTCTATTCGTGTAAAGCTTGAAGAAATCGGAATTGAACCAAGACTGTTTCAACACATTGAAAACTCAATGAAAAAACTAAATGGTCTGATTCTTATAACCGGACCAACAGGAAGCGGAAAAACCACTACTTTATATGCCTTTTTGCAAAAAATATACAACCCAGAACTAAAGGTCATAACAATCGAAGACCCGATTGAATATCACTTAAAAGGAATAACTCAAACACAGGTAGAGAAAAATTATTCTTTCTT
>CALBMC010000071.1 GCA_937895685.1 uncultured bacterium
TACATTGGCGTGACTGGAGTTCAGACGTGTGCTCTTCCGATCTCAGATGCAATCCGAGATTACGCAGAGAAGAAAGTTTCTTCACTAGAGAGATATTTTCAAGAATCAGGAGATGATGCGGTGGCGTATGTAGAAGTTGCAAAAACAACAATGCACCACAAACAAGGAGATTTTTTCAAAGCTGAATTCGATATTAATTTTCATGGTCAAAAATATTTTGCAGTTTGTGAAAAGGCGGATTTGTATGCATCTATTGATGAAGCGCGAGAACAGATAGAAAGACAACTTACAGCAAAAAAAGATAAGGGAGACACAATGTTTCGTCGAGGAGCAAGAAGTATCAAGAAGATGATGAAAGGTCTTTCTTCAAGAAATCCTTTTACCTCAAAATACTAGAAAGAAGAAAAGTTAAAAGGTGACAAAGAAAAATCCAAAGTATATACATGCAAAAGTCTCTGCGGGTGCCCGCAGAGACTTTTTGGAAGAGGTAAAACCGGGATATTTTATTATTTCTGTTCGTGAAAAAGCCGAAAGGGGAGAAGCAAACAAAAGAGTTATTGAAATATTAAAATCTCATCTAAAAGCTAAGAATATTAGAATAATAAATGGTTACAACTCTCCGTCAAAGCTTCTAGAGATCGTTTGAGAAAGGAATTTCTTTTCCACCTTCTGGAATTACTTTCTTTATTTCAAATTTTGAATTTTCAAAGGTTGCATCTGTTATGATGAATCTTTTTCCATTTTTGAAAAAGAAAATTCTTGGCCAAGGTGTGTAGGCTCGGAATTTTCTCCATTTCATTTCATCAGTTTCTTCTTCCTTTACTTCACCATCACTTTTTTTGGTTTTCTTTGATAGGGTTACCAATCTTTTATCTTGAGGCGTTTTAGTTACGGTGTCATTTTCTATATTTTTTATTGTTTCAATTAGTAAGCTTGAGCCAATTTCAGAAAGTTTTTTAAACAAGCTTTGTTTTGTTTCGTTTGATTCCATCTCAATACTTTTTTCAGACAAAACGTCTCCTGCGTCTAACTCAAAAACCATTTGTTGAATACTAACTCCTGCCTTGTCGTCTCCTGACAGAATCGTTGCCTCAACAGGAGTAGCGCCACGGTGTCGGGGTAAAAGAGAGAAGTGTACATTTATTGTTCCAAATTTTGGTGTATTTATAACTTTCTCTGGCAGAATACTTCCATAGGCAATTACGACAGACAAGTCTATTTCTTTGTCTTTTAAGATGTCACTAAATTCATCTTTTATTTTTTCTGGATTTAGAACTTCAATATTATTTTTTTTGGCCCAAATCTTTACAGGAGTTGGGGTTATTTCTTGCTTTCTTCCTATTGGTTTATCTGGATTTGTTATAACCAAAGAAGGTAAGTAACTCGAGTCTTTCATTTTTTCTAAAAAAGAAAGGCAAAGTTCAGGTGTTCCAAAAAAGGCAATTTTCATTTTTATTCAGCAAGACCGTGCTCTTCTAGAGTTTTCACGTCTTTGGATTTATCAATAAATAATACCCCGTCTAAGTGTTCTATTTCATGTTGGAAAATGTGAGCCAGAATTCCGCCCGCTCCGCGAGTGAATTTCTCCCCGTTTTCGTTATAAGCTTCTACTGTTACTTGAGTTGCTCTTTTGACATGCCCCCAAAGTGGCCGAACAGATAGACATCCTTCAAACATAAGTTTTTCTCGCTTTGATTTCTTTGTTATTTTCGGATTTATATAGACAAGTCCTTCATTTTCTTCAACGCCAGTTTCTCCGAAGAAGTTTCCATAGACCTTTTCTGATATGACAAATATTCTGACAGATTCACCAATCTGAGGAGCGGCAATGGCAACTCCGTCAGACTCTTTCTTCAGAGCTGTTTTCATATCCTTTATTATATTTTTTATCTTAGCGCTTTTTATTTCAGAGACAGGAATTTCAGCTGCTTTTTTCCTTAGAACAGGATCTTCTTTTTGAACAATTTTTGTTGCCATTTTTATAACTGTTTTATATATTCAGCTAACTTTTCAATTTTTACAGTTTGTTGTGAGCGAGTTTTCATATCTCGAACAATTACAGATTTTTCAATTGCTTCTTTTTGTCCAAAGATTATAACGTAAGGTATTTCTAGTTTTTCAGCGATTGATAATTGTTGAGACAGAGAATCTTTTGATAGAGATTGAAGAATTGGTATGTGAGCCTTTCTTAAAGTTTCTAGAATATTTAGACTTTTTAGTTTTGCATCAGAACCAATTTGGATGAAATAAATTTTTGGTTTCTTCATTATTCTTGGAGCAAGTTTCTTGTACCAAGGGGCCATGATTATTCTGTCTACTCCAATAGAACCTCCAACTGCAGGAACATCTTTCTTGCTACCAAGTTGCTTTGCTAGATAGTCGTATCTTCCACCTCCAGCTAGGGCCATAGAAGTTCCATCTTCTGATTCTTCTATTATCTCAAAGACAGTGTGAGTGTAATAAGAAAGGCCTCTTACTAGATTTTTGTTTATTCTGTAAGGAATATCTAATTCTTCCAAATATTCAAGAACCTCTTTGAAGTGTCTTTTGCCTGATGGGCTAAGATATGAGATTGCGTCAGGTGCTCCTTCGTTTATTTCTCTTGTTTTCTCGTCTTTTGAATCAAGAATTCTAAGGGGATTTGTTTTCAATCTTTCACGATCAACTGGTGGTAGGGAATTAATGTGTTTTTTGTAGTAGTTTGTTAACTCTCTTATGTAGGCTGGTCGAGATTCTTTGTCTCCAATTGAATTGATATCAACAACAAGATTTTGTGCTCCAGCTTCTTCGAAAATACTATAAAGAGTTTTTATAACTAATGCGTCGTTTATGCTTTTTTCAGATCCAAGAACATCAACATCGAATTGGTAGAATTGTCGGTATCTTCCTTTTTGAGGATTGTCGTGACGGAATACTGGTCCGTAGTGATAAAGCATCACTGGTTGTGGTTCTGATTGCATTCCTTGTTCTATATAAGAGCGCATAGTTCCAGCTGTGTGCTCTGGTCTCATTGCAAGGTGATCACCTCCCTTTGTTTTTAGGGTATACATTTCCTTGTCTACGATATCTGTTCCTTCTCCGATAGTTGTGGTGTAAGTGTGCTCGTGTTCTAGAATTGGAGTTTCAATTGGTTTGAATCCAAAGTACATTGAGACTTCCTGAGCTT
>CALBMC010000072.1 GCA_937895685.1 uncultured bacterium
CCTGCGGCTGAGACTATCAGAAAGATAAGAGAACTTAGGATCTGTTTGCAAAGAATGAAACAACTCCTTTGCAAAATACATCCAATTTCCCTTAGTTTTCAACTCCTTCGGTAAATTCAGATAATCCACAGTCATATTGTAAATCTGACGGGATGCTCCGAACCAGCTCGATAATATCATCTTTTGCTGACTGTTCGGGAACACTCTTATCTTTTTTGCTCTTATCACCTTTACTGTTTTGATGGCTTCGCCTGCCATGCATTCTGCACGAGAAGTGATGCAGTATGGCGAGTAAATCTTCGGTGAACTCTGACTCAATGGATTGCTCCATTGGTCTATTGAGAACCACGAGTTCCCCGCCGTTCTGTTTAATGAGGTGTTCGATAAGATCGACACCGAATCTTGCAAGACGGTCTCTGTAGGAGACCACAACTCTAAATTTATGGCCTTGCATAACTCGTTCCAATAAGGTTTGCAAGCCTTTTCTTTTAAAGTTAAGACCACTTCCGATGTCTTTGATGACTTCGGAATTTGGGTAGATGTTTCTAAGGTCTTGGATTTGCCTTTGCAAATCGTCTTTTTGCTTTGAACTTGAGACCCTACAATAGAGGATTGTTTCAAGTTCACTGTTTCTTTGCAGGAAGTCATCGACTTCATATAATCTATGCCCTCCAGCACTTCTTATGAATTTAATTTGGTTATTGTTCGCATAGCGTCTAAGTGTGCTTGAAGAAAGCCCAAGCAACTTAGAAGCCTTTTCTGTTGAAACATAAGCCATTTAATCTCCTTATGTCTTCAGGTGTTAACCTAAGCTTCAAATTAATAGTAATCTTTATTTATAAATTTGTCAACAACATTTTAAACAAATTTAGATAGTTTTGAACAATTGTTCAGTAACTGTTGTTAAACCTTCATAATTAATCAAATCGGGGTCAGAGGTGGCATCTACTGTCGTATATTCTATCTGCTCTTTTGTAACACCTTGTTTTGCATGATTAATCCCTCCAACAAGACAACCATCTTCAATTTGATAATCATAACCTAAAATATCTGCAAGTTCCATTGCTTTTTCATCACTTAAACCATATCCTACAAATAAAACCGGATTAACTTTGCTGTAGGATATAATTTCAGGAAGAATAATATTATCAGGCACTTCACAACACCAAAACTGCCAGCAATCAGCAATAGATTGTGGAACAGCGTGTTTGTAGGTAATTCCTAATTCTTTCATAAACACTTGTGCATGTTTTGTTAAATAATGACAATCTAATTGTAACATTTGATAAAACATCTCTAACTCCTATAAAAGTTATGCAGCAAGCCCGATAGATTTCAATTTTCCTGAAATAAAAGTAACACCATTAGGTTTCACATAAGTCG
>CALBMC010000073.1 GCA_937895685.1 uncultured bacterium
CTTAAGTCTGACACTTCTCGACACTTTGTTAAAATGTTAGGGTTTGTTAGGTTTTTTTGCGACGCTATTCTGTGAAAAAAGCGCATTGGACTTATCAAATTCACGAGATAGTATCTCCCAGTCAACCGAGACAATATCTAAATCGACTTCTAAAGGTGTTGTCTGTTTCCCGTATTTGGCGTCGAAAAGAAAATCAGCACAAGGTTTACTTCCCTTTTTGGCTCCTTCGATCATTCCCAAAACAATCAAGTCTTCTAAAGTTAAGTTTTCAATTTTGTTAGTGAAAGGGTTTTCACTTTCTATTTTAATTTTAAGCCATTGCTTGATTAAAGTCGACCGATTGAGTGACCCCTTTGGTCTTCCTTTGCTATTCTTGTTTCCTTTTTGGAAAGGCTTTAAGTTCTTTAGGCTGTTTTCTTTCACGTTATTTTCTCGTTAATTCACCTTTATTCCCTTCCTTGCCATTTCTGCCTTTTACTTGGTATTTTTCTTTTCCCCTTTTACTTTATTTTTACTTATTATTTTTTCCTTTTTGTGAACTCCGAAAACTCTTTTCTGGCTTGTTCCTGGCTTGTATTTGAATCTATCTGATTGAATCAAAGATAGGCTTTGGAAGTCCCCGGCGTTCAAATTCCTTGTCTAGTTCACTTAAAGAGAGTCCTTCAAATTTAGGGGTGATCTTTTCGCCTTGGGAAGTGTGGTCGATTGCAAGTTTCGGTTTTCCGATGGTTCGATCTAAAATCTTTTCTACGATTTCATCGGCGTTGTCAGAGAGAAGTTTTTGGCTTATAAGGCGAAGGAAAAAAGGCATTTCCTTATCAAGACTAATCTCTTGGATCTTTTCCTCTGACAGATTCAAAATGATTTCAAATGCCTCTTGAATCTGTGAGGGTTTGATTGGCTCAAATCCTTTCTTCTTTAGTTCAAGATTTAGTTGTTTTAAGAGTTTCGGAGGTCTTCCTGTTTCTTTACCGTGAGAACCTTCTAACAATGTTCCCCCATTCCTTCCCGGTCTTGTTTTCACGGCTTTTTTACGGGCTTTCTCATTCAATTGTTTCGATTTCCTCATTATTCAAAAAGCTCGCCGGTGTAAGGATTGAATAAATCTTCACCTTGCTTTCGCTTGGTGTTTATGATTCGATCAATAGTTTGTTTTCGAGAATTTCTCTCTTTCCTATACCATTCGTTTCTAGTTTCTACTTTGTGAGAGGTGTTAAAATGATCCGCTACCCGATCAAGGTCAAGAGGTTCGATCCTTTGGAAAAGTCCTGATCCAATAGAAGTCTTTAGGTTCTTTACTAAACCGAATTGAATCATCAAAGGAAGTTTTGTGTAGAGTGTTCGTCTTGAAACGCTAGTAAGCTCCAAAAGCTCTTGGAAAAGTAAAGTTCCCTTTCCGAGTGCCCAAAGTATTTCCCATCCTTTATCGCTCAAAGCGTTCGCGTGAAAAGCGGGATGGTTTGAAGGAAGTAAAACAGAATTCTCGGTTTTGTGCAGAAGTGAGCCAATATCCCTACGGGAAGAAGAGTGGATATTGGCTACTTTTTGCACACTTTCAAAAAGTCCCTTTTCTATCTGATACTTATTGCCTTCCATCGAGAGCGCGCTAGATTGCGCCTGGACGGGTTTCAACCATCCCGAGGCTACCAAAGCCTTTAAAACCTTTCGACGGCTGTCCTTGGACATTCCAAAGCGTTCTGATATGTATCGAGAGGAGAGTTCAAGAACATCGGAACCGTTCAAGATCGCATCGCCAAGAATCCCGATGAGTAAGGTCTTTTTGTTTGATCCCGTTCGCCCGATGAAAACCGAGTTCTCTACTTCCTCTTTTAATATTCTCATTTCGTTCGCTATGGATTCCGAATAGAGTCCGCTTGCCGTTCTCGATAAAATTAGCTTTGAATGAAAAGATTCGAGTTGTCTTTGATCGCGTCCGCCTGCCTGCCATTTTCGGAACAAAGAATTTTCGTGTGAGTGTGCTTGAAAGATGGAATGTATTTCTTGAAAGCTAAATCCAAGTTTCACAAGTTCCGCGTGAATGGAACCTTGCTCTTGAATTAGTGCAAGGTGTTCTTGCTTATAGCCTCGCAATCTTAGCCAAAGGTGTTTTGGTATTTCATTTGGTCGCCTTCTGATTTCGTCCGCTTCCTGGGAAGTAAGTTGAATTCCAAAGTGCTTTAAAACCGAATCGAGTTCTTGGTTTGAAACCTGGGCTATTTTGTTATCATTGAAGTTTCGATATTGTCCGCCCGTTGGATGAAGTGTAGGCGGTGCGTTAATGTATCGCTTGTGATTGAAGAATTCTACTTTGCCTTGAATACTTTCCGTTTTGAAAATCTCGTTCGTTCTTAGGTAGGCGTGTCCGCCTTTCCTGATTAGGTTTCCCGATTCGATCAAACGAGTATTTGAAAGCCTGCCTTTTATGAAATCGAATTCCTCCGATGTTTCGCAGTCGATGACGGCAAGATTTCCACTTGCGCGCCCTGTCATTATTCCGATTCCTAGAATACCATTTTCGACGGCTTGCTTAAAAGGTTCTGATCTTTGCCATTGAAGAAGCTCCTGCTTTCGCGCTCTCATAAATCCAAAATCAATGTAACCTTCAAGAAGAGGTTTCTTCAAGTCCGTCTGAATTGGAATAATCGAAAGACCTTCCTTCTTGCGATAGTGATTCGCGTATTGAATGAAGTCCTCTGTGGTCAAGGCTCCCATTAGGATGCCACCTTGATTTCTTCAATCTCGATCCATACGGTCAAGCCCCACCTGGATTTTTGATTTCGGACGCGGTTCATATTGCATCCGAGTTTCATTCCTCGTACGCGTCTAGTTTCGCCATATCCTTTTTCGGTTAGTGCGAGTCTGAGAGATTCCTCTTTGTCGCCTATCGTGAAAAATACGGTTGGGTTTTTATACGCGGGTGATCCATTCCAAAAAGATTTGGTCTCGTATAGGTTGCCGTCGATGTCTTCAAGAAGACCTGACTGGATAGTCTCAAGGTTGCCGTTAGATTCGGCTTTTAGTTTGTATTGGATTTGATCCATAAGTCTTCCCCGAATTATCGAGGAAAGACTTGTATCTTGTTATACGAAACACTCGGGGTTCCTCCTAATTTGAATATTTGGATATTCAAGGAGAAGGGTGTTTATCCCTTCCACCGTGCCTTGTCTTTTTATGGTAGCAGTCCCTAAATGTGGGGAAAGCTTCATCTACCTATAAACAGACTTTATCCTTTTGTCATAATGTAGACGATCAAAAAAGTTGTAAAGTTGGATTGGATTATGTCTTATATTTTCAAGTGCCTAAATAAGGCAAGAGCCAAGGCTTCCAGAATCAGTGAAGGCTGATTTTTACCTGAAAGGATCTTGGCTCTTATACGGTGGAAGGGTTTCCTAAGATGAAAACACTTCAAAAGATTTACGATAACTTCGATCATCTATCTTTTGAAAAGTTCTCTGTGACAATTACTTTTTATCCTGAAAGTGGATCTAGGTTTTAGGCTCCTTGTTCAAGTCCCGTGTGGTCTTTGAACACTATGACGATCATCATCGAATCATATTTATTTTTTGTAAACAAAAATGTATAATATTTTTATACATAAAGGGACAAGTAGACACTAGGGAATAAAGCCTCTCTAAATGAATTCTGTGAGGTTCTAGGGGAAAGATTCCCTCTTTTTGGAATTACTTTTTAGGTTTCTTCTCTTGGTATTTCTTTGCCTTGGTTACGATTTAATCGAAAGTAAAATTCTTTGCAAAGTCTTGGGAAGTTTTTACAGAGTCCAAGCCGTCCCAAGGTCTTAGAGTGGAAACGAAACGGATAGCACCATTCAAGCCAAGTTCTTTCTTCAAGGCTTCAAATCCTTTTTCGTAAAGTTTATCTTTTGTTAGTGTTGCCATATTTAGTAGACTCCTTTAAATTCTACGGGAGAGAAGATAGGAAAGGCAAGCTGTAATTTCTTGGCTTTCTTGATAAGTGGAATGTCGCAAGTGATGAAAAAGTCTACTTCCAATAAGATAGCGGAAGCGATATGAAAAGAATCTTTCGGAGAAATTCCACTTTGTGAAATGATTCTAACCATTGATTCAATCTTTGGAGAGAAAGAAATTTCTTCACTTGATTCATTCAAGATTGATTCCACGGCTTCCCTTCTTATTGAGTCTTTGATTTCATCGGCTTCTATTCTGTGAATGAAAGAGGAAACGATTTCTATTTCTTCTCTTTCCATCCTCTCGACAATTCAAAGAAAGGCTTCCGTCTCCTCTCTTATTCGTTCGTTGCGTTGGTCATCGAAAGGTCTTTGAAAACAGTTTGAATCAAGATAGATTCTTTTCACTTGGTTTTGGCTTCCAGCTTTTGAAGTTCTTTCTTTTTCTCTTTCAATTCGGTTTCTAAAGTATTGATTTCAGATTTTAGCTCTTTGATTCTTATCTTGGGATCAATAGACACCTTTCCTTTTGAAACCTTGCTATATTGATTCTGTGAGGTTTTAGAAGGGGATTTCTTTGTCTTTCGTGGTCTTGACTTTCCGTCTTTTCCGACTGTTTCATTGAACTGGGGAATTTCCCCAGTTGATTCTAAAATCTCTCTATTGGTTGAAACCGTCTTATGGTCTACCCCTGTTTGTTTTGAAATTTCACGATCCGATTTTTCAGGATTCAATTTCAGAAAGTATTTTACGAGTTCTCTTTTCTGTTCGGTGGTAAGGTGTCTTCTATCCAAGTTTTCAGAGATTGCGAAAGACTCCCTTTTCTCTTTCGTGTCTAGTCCTTCTATGAAATCGACGGGAACGGTTTTGAACCCTAGTTCACTTGCTATCTTTAATCG
>CALBMC010000074.1 GCA_937895685.1 uncultured bacterium
TTAAAAAGGAGTCTCAAGACTCCTTTTTTCTATATTGTAGCGCAGTCAAAATATCTTCTGGTTCTATAAATTCGCTTTCTCTTAAGTCTGCAATCGTTCTGGCCAATTTTAATATTCGATGAAAACTTCTTCCTGATAAATTAAGGTTTCTTCCAGCTTCTTCTAGGGTTTTTAGGGCTTCTTCGTTTGCTTTGCAAAGAGAATGAATGTTTTTTGAACTCATTTCACTGTTTAATTTTATTGGTGTTCCGGCAAATCTTTTTTTCGCAAACTTTCTCGCCTTTATCACTTTCTCCCTTATTTCTTTTGAACTTTCTTTTTCTTCTTTTTGTCTTCCGGATAAGGTTTCAAAAGAAACCGTTGGGACTTCAACAAAGATATCTATACGATCAATAATTGGTCCAGATAGTTTTCTTGAATATTTTTCTATATCAGAGGCACGGCATACACAAGCTCTGTCTTTTGATCCACGAAAGCCACAAGGACAAGGATTCATGGCGGCAACTAAAATGAAAGAGGCAGGGAATATTGCACTACCCCTTGCTCTTGAGATCGAAACAAATCTGTCTTCAAGTGGTTGACGCAACGACTCAATAACTCGTTTATCAAATTCTGGAAATTCATCTAAAAAAAGAACTCCACGGTGCGAAAGAGTTACTTCTCCAGGGCGTGGATTTGCTCCACCGCCGATAACGGCCACATAAGAAGAAGTGTGATGAGGAGAGCGAACAGGTGGATAACTTACAAACTCATTTTTTATTACACCAGAAATAGAATGTATTGAGGTAACCTCTAGAGCCTCTTCTCTAGAAAGCGGTGGGAGGATTGAGGAAAGAGCTCTTGCTAGTAAAGTTTTTCCGGTTCCTGGCGGTCCAGAAAGTGCAATGTTGTGTCCACCTGCCGCAGCAATCATTAAGGCCATTTTTGCGTTTTTCTGTCCTTCAATAAAAGAGAAGTCTGCATCGCCTCCCCCTTCCTCAAAAATTATCTCAGTTGTTTTTTCTGGAGAAAGAACGACTTCTTTTTTTAAATGAGATATTAATTGAGATAAATTTTTTATTGCAAAGACTTCAATTCCATCGACAAGAGCTGCCTCTCTTGCGGAATCAGAAGAAATAAATATTTTTTTGAAACCCTCCTTTTTCGCCGTTTCAGCCAGGGCAAGCGCTCCACGGATAATTCTTGTCTCTCCAGATAAGGAAAGTTCTCCTATAAAAATAGAGTCTTTTTCAATTTCTGGAATCTCTTCAATTGCAGACAAATAAGCCACCGCTAGAGGTAGATCAAAATAAGCCCCTTCTTTTTTGGTGTCTGCCGGTGCAAGGCTTGCCACTATTTTGTAATTCTTTTTTGTTGGAGAATCAAAACCAGAATTTTTTATTGCAGAAAGAACCCGATCTCTTGCTTCTTCTACTGCTTTGTCTGGAAGGCCAACTATTGTAAAAGAATAAAGCCCCCGAGAAACATCCATTTCTATACGAACAACGCCGCCTCGAAGCATTTCTGGTTGGGCGGCGTGAACTAAAGAATACATATTCTTCTTGGTTTAGTTTTTAATCCTAATTCATGTGAGCAAGACAAGTTCTTGCTGCTGGGTTTGCATCTAGTCTTTCGTCTTCGATGTCATTGCCACAAACTTCACACTTGTCGTATTCACCACTCTCTATTTTTTCTAGGGCTGTTTTAACGTCAACGAGTCTTTCTTCTAGAGCTTCCATTTTTCCTGCTCTTATTTCAAAATCTTCATCCTTGTCTGCTTCGTCTACGAAGTCGGCTTCTTTGGCGTCGTCGTTCGGTGTTGTTTCCCAGTCTCCTGTTTCTGAATTTTTTCTACCAATACCTGAAAGCTCTTTCTCTATTAAAGCCTTTTCCTCTTCAAGCTTTGTTTTTAGTTCATTTATTTTCTCTGTTGTCATAAGGTAAGTTTATCAACGGACATCCCCGTTGTCTAGCTTTCATAAAAAACTACTTCAGTCTTTCAATTGATATCTTTTCTGTAATTTCCCCTACTATTTTCTCGTCAGTGGAAATGAAGATTGTTCCGTCCGCATAAATTAAATAGAATATTTTCTTATCATTTTGTAGGTTTAGTATTCTGACATCCTTGTTTTCTATAACAGAATCTTTGAAAATAAAGTTCTCTTCTCCAAGGTCTTTTTTGTCTATGTTCAGAAATGGAAATAAATCAGTCGCCATAGAATTTTCCCAAAGAAGCATTCCTGATAAAGCTTTCTCAAAACTTTCTGCGGTTAGGATGAAAAACGGTGATGCTCCATCTTCTCTTATTGAGCCATACAGAAACGATTGACCCAGACTTCTATTTAATTCTCCCGGCATTTTGATTTCAAAAAATGAAACAAACT
>CALBMC010000075.1 GCA_937895685.1 uncultured bacterium
TGGGGGTGGAGCTCAGGGTTTTGACTTCAGTGGCTTTGGTAATGGCGTAGAGTTCGATTTTGAGGGAATGGGAGACATTTTCGGTGACATTTTCGGCGGAGGTGGAAGAGGCAGACAGAGAGAGAGTCGGGGTGGAGGGGATCTGGTTACTGATATTGACCTATCGTTTAAAGAGTCTGTTTTTGGAGTTGAGAAAAATGTAAAAATAAAAAGATTTTCTGTTTGTTCAGGTTGTTCTGGAACAGGGGCAGAAAAAGGATCAAAATTAGAAACTTGCGAAGTTTGTCATGGCGCTGGTCAAATAAAAGAAACAAGACAAACTTTCTTCGGTGTCTTCAGTACAGCACGTACATGTGATAGTTGTTCTGGAAAGGGTAAGAAGCCAAAAGTTTTATGTAAAGATTGTTCTGGAAAAGGAGTTAGAGAAATTTCTGAAGAACTTAGAATAAAAATTGATGGGGGAGTAAATGATGGAGAGACTTTGAGGGTTAAAGGTTTTGGTAATGTTTCCCCTGAACTTATAGCGGGAGATTTATATGTTCGAGTTCGAGTTTTACAGGATGAAAGATGGAAGAGAGTTGGAAATGATATATTTATGAACTTAGAAATCAAACTAACTGAAGCGATAAAAGGTGGAACCAGAGAAGTAGAAACTCTTGATGGTATGACTCGTGTAAAAATTCCAGCCAAAATAAATACAGGAGACGTTCTGAGAATAAAAGATAAAGGAGTGAAAGATAAAAGAGGTAAAAGGGGAGACTTTTTGATTAAAATAAAAGTTGAAATTCCATCAAAGCTTTCTAAAAAAGCTGAAGAGGCTGTAAAAATTCTTGAGTCCGAAGGGTATTAAAAGGTTTAGAGTTTAAACTTTTTAGTATAGAATGTGTCTATGTGGATAATATTTTCCTTACTTGCGCCTCTTTGTTGGGCTTTTGTAAATTTCATTGATGAGAACCTTGTAAACAAAGAAAAGGCAACGGGAGCTGCTGTAATATTCTCAGCGGTTTTCGGTGCGATTGCCTCACTTGCTATATTTTTATTTTTTCCGGAAGTTTTAGGTGTGAATGTTCACGATGCGGTTTTGTATATGTTCACAGGAGTCGCCTTTATGGGAATGGTTATCTGTTATCTTTATGCACTTGATAGTGCTGACAGAATAAATTCTGAATACACCGTTTCTTTGGTTGTCCCATGGTTTGAGTTATCTACTCCAATTGGAATACTTTTAGCCTATATCTTACTAGGAGAGACAATAACTTGGATTCAAGGAGGAGCCATCGCCATAATTTTCGTTGGAGCAATTCTCTTGAATACGGACTTCAAGGTTTTCAGATTTTACAAAGGTATCGCCATAAAAATGCTTGGCG
Source organism: uncultured bacterium (assembly GCA_937895685.1). Taxonomy (GTDB): domain Bacteria; phylum Patescibacteriota; class Minisyncoccia; order Phycocordibacterales; family UBA9973; genus JAGOTH01. Next base: position 1,368 of record CALBMC010000075.1, read on the forward strand.
CTGCCTTCTTTTTCGCAGTAGGAAGAACTTTGTATAAGTTTGTTGCTGGAGGAACAGATTCATTCTGGACCGCTTCTTTTTGGGAAAATATTGGAATTTTCATTGTGGCTTTGATACTCTTTGTTCTGATAAAAAATTATAGAAAAGATTTTATTGGAGTATTTAAAAACTCAAGGAAAAAAGTTATTGGACTTAGTGCCGCCAATGAATCATTTTCAACCATTGGTAACCTAATCGGTGCTTACGCAACACTCATTGCCCCAATTGGTGTAGTGTTTGCAATATTTTCAATCCAATCTCTCTACATTGTTATTTTTGAATCTATAAAGGCGAAAGAATTTGGTTGGAATAATGCGCAGACTGTATTTTCGATATTAATGATTGTTGCTGGAGCTGGATTGCTTGCAATCGTTTCTAACTAACTTTTAAAAAACTCGTCTAGATAGACGAGTTTTTATTTTATGTAACCCCATTTTTTAAGTAGAGGCAAATCTTTTTCTATGAATCTCTGACCAATATCATTTCGATACATTACTTTCGGTATAGGTATTCTTTTGGCTAAATCATACGCTTCTTCAAAAACATCTTCTGCGTCTTCGCCAATATTTGTAACATACAGAACATAACCTCTGTTATCAGAAATATAATATCCTTTTTCATCTTTTGAAATTTCTTCGAAGTGAATATGAGACATTTCTTCTTCTTTCACCTGACTAAAATCAATATGGATACCTCGATAGTCATGCTCAGAAGATTTCTTTTGATAAGGGAAGGGAGGTAGGGCCATAAGAATAACTATTCCAAAACCTTTTTTCCACTTTAAGTCATAAGACTCTCCTCGTGCGACAGCAGAAAGTAATTCCCCCCAAGGAGAAGTGTGTATCTCTGAGTGTAGGTGAACAATAGGAGAGCCGAATCTTGGAGTTGCCTCTAGTGGCACAACCTCTTTATCGTTTACGATGCAGTTTATCTCAAAGTCTCCTCGGAAATTTATTTTTTGTAGATATTCTTTGAATGGAGCAACGACTCTTTTATAAAGTGTATTTTCTTCGTCGTCATCATACCAAGCAATCGTTCCCATTTCGCTAGTTGTCGGACCCAAGTCCCCGGCTAGGAATTTCTTGTGCTCAACATTGTATTCGATTGGACCAATCCAGTCTTGTCCATTGAAATATCTTCCAACTCCAATCTCTACTCCAAAAACTCTTTTTTGAAGAGTAACTTTTTCTTTTTTTAGAAGATCATTTGATAGGTAGCTTTCTAAAACAGAAATAACGTCAAAGCCGTTTTGATCTTGTCCAACATAGTTCATTGATTTTGGGGCGTGGTTGTTTTGTTTTATTACCCAATAGTCAGGATTTCCTTTTATGAATTGAATTGCATCTTTTATAGAAGGGAAGTCCTTTGATGGCACGATATCTAGACCGTGGTTTTTAAAAATGTTTTGAGCAAATTCTCTTTCAAACTCAAGTTCATCTCCTCCAACAGATCCCCCAAAGACTGAAAAGCCTGCATCTCTTAACATTTCTTGTTCTTTTCCATAACCAGAGTCATCAAAAACAATAACCCCATCTTTTCCAACCCAAGGGAGTTCATTTTTCCAATCTTCAGTTTGTTCTACCATTCCCAGAAAGTTTTTGCGCCGGTCTCGCTCTTCCACGAATAATTTAACTTCGTGTCCTTCTCTAACTAGAAGGTTTGCTAAGTTTCCCGCAATCAAATCAGTTGAGACAAATAAAAATCGCATGATATAATTAAATTGTATAACAAAATGTCAAAAGAAACAAAAATCCTTCTTTTCTTGCTCCTCACTCTATTTTTGGCTTTTTCGGCCTTTACCTTTTTTGAAACCATTTACCAGAATGACTTTGAAATAATAATTTCAGAAGAATAATTTATGCAAGAACTTCTTTGTTTAGATTCTGCTCCTTCTTTCTTAGGTATTTTTGATTTTTCTATTGCTCCACCACTTCTTTTTTATTCGTATATTCCGATAATGCTTCTGACTATCTTTGTTGGATTTTTGATTTTTGTTGGGGATAAGAAAAACTTGGCAAATAGACTATTTCTTGGGATATCGTTGGCTTTTTCTTTTTGGATAATGTCCGTTTTGGTTCAGTGGACGGCTTCTCAGGCGGATATTGTTATGTTTGCTTGGCAGATGTTAGTAGTTTTTGAAATTGCAATCTATATTTTTTCTTTATACTTTCTTTATTTCTTCTTAAACAGGAAGGATGTTTCTTTGTTTTTTAAAGGAATAGGAACGGTAATCTTCTCCGGATGTATCATTCTTTTACCTACTGCTTTGAATATTACCGGATTTGATTTGTTTAACTGTGAAGGTTCTATTGGAGAATTGTGGCACTTCATCTATCCACTTGAGGCGCTGTGTTTGGTTGGCATTTTGTATATCGGTTTTTCTTCTCTTAAAACAAGGGCAGATAAAAAGCAGAAATCTGAAGCTATCTTTGCCACAGTTGGAATGTTTCTATTTTTGTCTATTTTCTTCTTCTCAAACATAATTGGAGAGTTAACCCAAGTTTATGAGTTCAATCTTTTTGGTCCAATTGGAATGGCTCTGTTCTTGTTGTTTATTGGTTATTTGATAATTACTTTTAAATCTTTTGATATAAAGATTCTTAGAGCCCAGGCGCTAACATTTGGAATGGGATTTTTGGTTTTTTCGGCTCTGTTTTCAGAATCAATTGAAGATGCTCGTCTCATTCTTCTTGCCACAGTCGGAATGTTGATAATTGTAGGACATTATTTGGTTAAAGGAGTTAAAAGAGAAACTGAGCAGAGATTAAAACTAGAACAACTTACAGGCGACCTTAAGCAGGCAAATATAAAACTAGAGAAGTTGGATAAACTAAAAACAGAATTCCTATCTCTTGCTTCCCACCAGCTTCGAAGTCCTCTTACTGCGATAAAAGGTTATGTTTCAATGCTTCTAGATCAGTCCTTTGGTCAAATTACCCCAGAGCAGAAAGAAGCCATTTCTCGAGTAAGCTCTTCTACAGAGCACTTAACGAAGGTTGTTGAAGATCTTCTAAATGTTTCAAAGATAGAACAAGGAGGTTTGGTGTTTAATTACAAGATGTTTTCTTTCACCAAATTAGTTGATGAAGTTTGTCGTGAATATGAAATAAACTTTAAAAATAGAGGCTTAGGATTTTCTTGTCATTTGCCTGAGAACGGTGTTGAAGTGTTTGGTGATGAAGAAAAATTGAGGCAAGTAATAAGTAATTTCGTTGATAACTCCATAAAGTATACAGAAAAAGGAGAAGTTAATCTTTCTGTTACTGACGAAAATGATGCTGTGACTTTCAAGATTCAAGATACCGGAATTGGTTTGGAAAAAGAGGAAGTTGAATCTGTGTTCCAGAAGTTCCAAAGAGGAGCCGGGGCAAAACTAGATGCCGGTGGATCAGGGCTTGGACTTTATCTTGCCTCTAAAATCATAGAAGGCCATCACTCTAAGGTGAATGTTTTCTCAGAAGGAAAAGGAAAGGGAACAGTCTTCACTTTCTCTCTTTCTAAGAAATCTTTTTAAAAATAATTTATAAATATAAAAAACCGAGCAACGTTGCTCGGTTTTTTAGTCCCAAATAGAAGGGTAGGAAGAGGATG
>CALBMC010000076.1 GCA_937895685.1 uncultured bacterium
TGTAGTTAAAGATTAGTAGGAAACACTCCGCCTAAAAACAGTTTGACACAATGGTCTGTAATTGGTTTAATTACCAAAATTTTAAAAATGAATAAAGACATACACTATAGTGTTGTGTTTGAAGATAAGGTGTATTCTTTATCTCAAACAGGAGCTGAAAACATTTTTCATCTGGAGAGTTTCCTTATGGAAAACAGAGACGACGATTTATTTATTCCACTAACGAACGGAAAGGCTCAGAACTTTTATGGAATTTATAGATTTGATAAAAATCTTACTTCGTTAAGAAAAGATGTTCTGTCGACTCGAAAGAACTATTCCTTCATTGACCTAAGTTTTTCTAAAAAAGTAATCACTGACGATCGATATCCAGTTTATGAAGAATATTGGTCACCAAAGGATTTCTTTATTGATGACGAAGGACAAAAATCAACTTATGCATATTACCCAGAATTTGTTTGGGGAAGAGTTGAGTTGGTGAAGATGATTCAATTTTGTCGGTTTAGAGAAGCCTTGCCGGAGTTAAGAGATGTTCTGTTGAATGAAAAATCTCAAAGAATGTTTAATGCAACCCTTAAGTCCCTCTATCCATTTTTTGGAAAAGATAACGACGTTTTCCTTAGAAATACTCTGATTGAAGTTTTAATCAAATTTGCCTTTTTAAAAAGGGATAGGGAAAGATTAAACGAAACGATCCTTTTCATTTATGGGAAGTGTCCTCACAAAGATTTTTTGGGCGTGTTGAATCAGATTGTTGAAGAGTATTTTTTTGAAGAAGGGTTGGATTGTGTTGGTCCGGGTTCACTTTCGACGAAATACTGGAGAGCTGTTGTTCAGTCGGTGTTAAGAGTGGCATCTTTAATACCAGACAAAGATTCCCTTGAAATAATCCAAAAGTTGTTGTTTCACCCACTAAAAGGAATACGGGTTTCTGCCAGATTGTCTTATAACACCTGGAAAAGAAATTTTAAAATAGCCTGAGCTTAATCTCAGGTTTTTTATTTTTCT
>CALBMC010000077.1 GCA_937895685.1 uncultured bacterium
CTACTACTACTACTAATCTTAATATATATAAATGGATCCCTAGAAGAAGGGGCCCAAAGATTGGGGATAAGTCTGAGAGAGCGCTTGTCATCAGACAAAAAAAAAGAGAATCACTCGAACCTGAAGAAGTGATCAATGCAACCGAGCAGGAACTAAAGGACATGATGCCGGCTTCAGTGGAAGGAGGGGATGCAGCTGAGGAAGAAAATTCTTTGGAAGATACCCCACCTGAGAACTCTTCTCAAGGAAGTGAAGAAACGCCTGTGATAAATGAGCCAGAGCAATCAGTTCCCGAAGAAGAAGCTGTAGAAGAGTCCGAGGAAGAGCCTGCACAAGAGCAAACAGAAGAATCGGATACTTCTTCTGGTGGAGATGAAGTTGTCCGCAGACCTCTTTATATACGAGTTGCGGAGCATCTTCTTGCAAAAGAAGCATACGCAGAAGAGATACCAAGCGATACTATAGTACAAGAGAGTGTTCCAGAAGTAGAAAATACTCAAACTATAGAAGAAGTCACTGAGAGGGAAGAGGACACTCTTTTTAACATGGAAACTACAGATGATGAGAATACCGTACAAGAAAATACTGAAACAATAGAAGAAGTGACAGGGGGAGAAGAGGACACTCTTTCTGATCCAGAAACAACAGATGAAGAGAATACGGAGCCATCTATACCAACTGACGCGCTGCTTAATGTCACGTATACACTCGACGGAGAAGAGTGGAAGGATCTGGGTGTGATCACGCTTGGTTCTTGGAAATCAAATTCTTTCACACTGCCGCTTACGGAATGGGACGATATTTCTAAAGTACAAGTAAAGCTCGAACCGATTGTTTCGTTTGATGATCCATTGGTGATCTACCTTGAGTCGGTTGTTATCAGTGTGGAATATACAAATGTTGCACCTGACACATTGCCACAACCAGATTTTTCTACCGATGTGCTTTTGCTCGATACAACAGTTGACGATATTCGTGTGATCAAAATTCTTCGTGATGATGTGCCGATGATTTGGTACACCAAACTTATTCCGCCAACTGAAACGGTTCAAAAAACTTCTCTTCCTGAATCAGTAGTTGAAGAAACAGTACTTCCGCCAAGCGAAGAAAATATTCAGGAAGAGATAGTACCAGAGGAAACAAATCTTCCGGAAGTAATACTGCCGCCACCAGAAATTGTAGAACCAATCCCTACAATTCCTGAAGAAGAAACTCCTCCGCTTGAAGATGATACGCTTTCGTTCGGACAGAAAATAAAAAGATTTTTCATTCCACAAGCTTATGCGGAAGACGAGGCTTCGGGAGGGGAGAGTAGTAGTAGCGATACTTCTTCCGAATCTTCTTCACAGACAGATACTGGTCCTTCAGATGAAACATCGGAAGGAGAAACGGTATCAGAGGAAACACAAGGAGAGTCGCCAACTGAAAACACTCAGGCAGAAACCGAATCTCAGCCTGAGGATATTACAGGTGAAGAAGAAACAACTGTTCCGTCCGAGGAGCCAAACCCAGTAAATATTTTTGATGATATTACTATTCCTTCAGAACTTCCTGTTATCGTTCACGAGGGAGAATTTCCAAATGTTGATGAAGCGCTTTTGACAACGATAGAAGAAATCGTTCCGGGCGCTGTCCCTATTTATATGACACCAGACCAAATCGCAGAAGAGAGGGCAAAGGGACTTGAATGGAATTTTGTAGCGAGTGGGGATATGGTGGACATCACTTCTCCTGTTGATATAGCAGGGACGATTATCTTTTGGCTTGCAAAAGGAAAAATAGCTTCTTATCAGTACAACATAGCCTCTGGTGGCATCTCTTCAGAGACCATACCTTCAGGTACAACGTCCGAAGTAAAATATCTTGAACCCAATGGTGATAAAGCAGAAATATCAATAGACCCGATTGATCTAGTGATTACGACACCACTTGAAGAAGCAACAGGCATCCAAACATCGACGGTCCCTGACTTTACACTAGCGGAAACGGTGCCTAGTGGAGAGTTATCCGCAG
>CALBMC010000078.1 GCA_937895685.1 uncultured bacterium
AAGAGGATTGTAGAATGGTCCTTTGGGAATGGGGATTCTACCAGTTTCTACGGCATATTCAAATCGAAGATCTTCTTCATTCTCAGGACCTGCCAATCTAAGAAGAGAGTATTTGGCATGTCGATCCATGAGTTCTTTTAGGAGTTCTCTCTTTTCTGAGAAGTATTCTGGTGCAATTTGTTTAAACCAAGCACGGGTTGCCATATCATTCAGATCATACTTATTAGAGAGCCATTGTCTATAAGCAGCATAATCTTCATTTGCAGCTTTATCTTTCATATATTGAAGTTCCCAGTCTTGAATAGGTAAAGGTCTAGCAGCTGAGATGTAAGGAGCTATTTCACCTCCTTCTTCCGGGGGAAGAGGTCCTCGAAGATCTTGGATCATGGCAAATTCAGAATCACGATCATCCAATGGTAAAGGTCTTTGTGGGTATTTGGTTGTATTCAATGCTCTAAATGCTTCTATTTCACCACCAGCATTGAGTATTTGTACGGGGTTTGGTTTTTTAAAATCTTGCCACGTATGTGGTGCTACTCTAGATGCTTTCATTTGAGCAGCATAAGCATTTGCTGCTTGTTGTGTCGGTGCACCTTTTTTATTGGTTGCTTGACTCATTTTTTTTTTTTTATAAATTGAAAGTTTAGAAAAAAAAAGCATATAGTATTTTTCTAGCAGTGAGAGGATGACAACGGATCTCGCCAATAACTCAAGAATCAATTCACAACTCAACGGAGCACCAGTTTTTCTTCAAGCAGATTACGATCAACATTCAATTCCTGTGGAAAGACAAATTCGACAAACTCAAGATAGAACAGCAAATACAAACGTTTCTGTGAGTAAAGTTGTTCCAAATGGAAATCTTTGGTTGTGTGGTGATAATCCTACTGCAGCTACTGTTGTTTATACCCTTACTGCTCAAGATCTTTACAATCTTGGTAACCGTAGAATTACAATGTGTTTTAATGGTACTCGCCATGCTGCTAATTCGGTTACCATCACTCTTCCTGCTTCTGGAAGATTTGTGGCTTCTGGTTCTGCTGCTTTTTATGTTAGTATGACCATTACTCCCAATGTGTATGGTGCTGTGGATCTTGTTTTCTCCGAATTGACTGGTGGATTTGTTTATGTTGCTGTAGTGGGGGATACTACAGGTTTTACTTTTGCTTAATTTTGATTGGTTTGTGCCATATGTTCCATTAGTTTTCTTTATATTAAAAAAAAAAAAAACCTCTTACATTAAAAAAAAAGACAGTACCAGGAATCGAAACCTTTACAAAAACTTTTTTTTTTATTGGGCAATCATATCAAAAAAGGAATACTCTGGAAAAAACTCCATTTTATCCTCAAATACAAGAAAAGAAAGAGACTTTGAATTCTCATAGAGATCATCTCTAAAACGAAGTCGAACAGAACGGACATTCTGGTATTTTCTTCTATTCTCAGAGAATCCGAGCGCTTTTTGCTCTTTTGCAGAGACTTTCTGAAATAGAGCACCAAAGAGCCTAGAGAAATACTTTGTTAGGATCAGGAGTAATCCAGAGATGGAAACAGACATAAGAGAACGATTCTTTGATTTAAAATTGAGTTTTTGAAACTCTCCAATTCCAGCGGCAAAATTCACTTCAGGGTATTTTGTAAAGATCTTTTCCATAACAGGTTTAAGGTAATTATCCGCCATCAGCTTTAATGGCTGAGTTCTATAATAGATAGATTCTTCATCAATCGCTTTCTTATCATTAAAAAATCCACAGAGAATTTGATAAGCTTTATCAGTATTCAAACAGAAATAAGCAGTAATATCTAGATACATGAATTGACCAGTTCTATCAGGAGCAATCCATTCTGGCATTTCTCCCCATGTACTTTTGTTCCTTAGATAGGAAGCAGCTTTGATCATATCTTTCATTAGATGATCAAAAAAAGGTTTTATATGACCAAGAATCAAAGATCCTCTACCTAGAAACTCTGAGGAATCCTTAATTTGGGTACCTAGTAATTCAGTATGTTTGATTGCTTCAATAGGTCTTTCTATATTTCTAATGAAATAATAGAATCTCTCCATACAATCAACATTTACATGAGCAGAAAGGAAAAGAACAAATCTATCCCAATTGATAGGAAGATCCTTGATTTGGCTAAGATTCCCAGATTGAACTTTCTCTATCATTCTAGAAAGTTCCTGTGACATATGATTTCCAAGGAGACTTTGAATTTTTCTAATATTTACTTCATCTGATACCACATCACTCATCACTTTTTCTTCTTCTTTTTTCTTTTTTAGGTCTTCCCCAGAAAGAATTAGATCAGAGGCATACTCGTCATTCGCAAGTTTTCTTCTCTCCTCGTATTGTTTCTTTTTAGATCGGAAGAGCGTCGTGTAGGGAAAGAGTGTCTTCGCCTGTGTAGAT
>CALBMC010000079.1 GCA_937895685.1 uncultured bacterium
AGTGAAAGGGCAGAAAAAGGTCAAGGAGGTAATGATTTTCTTGAAATAGAAATTACCAATGATCAAAGAAAAGAAATTGCTTCCATAAAAATTCTACCTGGAGACAAGGCCAAAGTAATTGTAGATGTTAATGAAGAACTTGCGGAACTTGAAGCTGGAAACGTGGATATAAAATGTGAGTGCTCTGATCCGCTACGTGCAAAATGTCTTTTAGTTAATTGTAAAGATAAAAATTGCAAAGTTCATCCAGAGGATAAGAAAAAGGAGTTCAGGGAAATTTATAAAAATAGATAACCACAAGTTTTTAAGAATTACATTAAATTTACAGTATAATACTCAAATATGCCTATCAACAAAAAGACAAAAATAATAATAGCGAGTGTGGGGGTCGTGGTGGTGGCGGTGGTAGTGATTTTATATCTATCTGTTTGGAGATGGGACACTATAACTTATACAAACAATGACTTCTCAGAAGATTATGTTTCTTTTGATGATTCTTCCTGTAATGTTGCGGGGATCAATCTGCACGGAGAAATTTTGACTTATGTTCCAGAAGAAAATGCTGGTTATGATTTCGCTTCGGGAGAAAACATCTTGGCAAATTTGTACTATGCGAAAGATTTGGGAAACATAAAAGTTATCTTGCTCGAGATAGACTCATACGGTGGATCTCCTGTGGCATCTGAAGAGTTGGCTAATTTCATAAAGACTATAGACAAGCCTGTTATTGCCATGGTTCGTGAGGCGGCGGCATCAGGAGCTTATTGGGTGGCTTCTAGTGCGGATAGGATATTTGCTTCAGAGATATCTGATATAGGAAGTATTGGAGTCACAATGTCATACATTGATTATTCCAAATCAAACTCACAACAAGGCTTCACTTGGAATTCACTCTCTACTGGCAAATATAAAGACGCTGGAAGTATGGACAAACCACTGACTAGAGAAGAAAGAGAAATATTTGAGAGAGATTTGAAAATTATTCATGAAAAGTTTGTTAATGAAGTTGCCACAAATAGAGGGATGAGTGTCAGTGCGGTTAGTGCACTAGCTGACGGATCAACAGTTCTGGGAGGTAGAGCAAAGGAGCTTGGACTTATAGATGAGATCGGTTTTATAAATGAAGTAGAAAGTTATATTGAAAAAGAATACGGCTTCAAACCAGAAGTTTGTTTCTAGAAATATATTTTAAAATAACCAAATGTTAAAAACAGTAATTATTTTTGCAGCGGTTTTTGGAGGGCTGTTCATTCTCAAGGAAATTCTTCTGCCAGAGAAGAAAAGCAAAAAGAAGAAAATAGAATTCAAATACAAGAAAAAAGATTCTATTCTAACAAAGCCAGAAATGGATTTTTATAGAGAGATATCTTCTGTTCTAAACGATAAGTATATTTTATTGCCACAGGTGCATCTGTCTTCAATACTTGAACATAAAATTGCAGGACAAAATTGGAAGTCGGCACTCAATCATATTCAAAGAAAGTCCGTTGATTTTGTTATTTTTGAAAAACAAAATCTTGAGCCGAAAATTGTAATAGAAGTAGATGACAGCTCACACCAAAGGGAAGACAGAATAGAAAGAGATGGTGTTGTGAAAGAAATTTTTGAATTAGCGGGACTGACTTTCCTTCGAACAGGATACAATTCTCTAAATAATGTTACAGAGATGGAAAGTTTCAAAAAACAAATTTTAGAAAAATTACTTACTCAAGTGGTAAAATAAAATAATGAAGATACACAAAAAGCATGAGCATGATTTGCCTGGTGTTGGATACTGGGGAGAAAGAGGGGAGGTTGGATTAAGAATAAACTTCGGTTCATATAGAGCAG
>CALBMC010000080.1 GCA_937895685.1 uncultured bacterium
GACTTCTCAGAAGCCAAAATAAGCACTCTTTTTGTTTTGATTTTTGTGGTCATCTTTGTACAATTTTGTATAAAGAATAGCACATATGCTTAAAAAGTCAATCTAGTAGTGAAGCTTGGTAACGCACATTATGTGCACTCCGATAAAAATCGGAGTATTGCCAAGTTCTACTACGGGATCAATAAAGCTTTAAAAAATAATCCAAATCAGCTATAATTCCCAAATATCTATGAGTGCCAAATACTATTCAACAATCGGGTTAGAAATACACGCCGAGCTAAAAACTAACAGTAAAATGTTTTGTTCTTGCCGTAATAATCCCGATGAGACAAAACCAAATACCAATATCTGTCCTGTCTGTATGGCGCACCCAGGGGCTCTTCCTGTGCCAAACATGGAAGCAATCAAAAGTGTTATAAAAGTCGGACTTTCAATAAACGGAAATATTGCTAACTTCACAGAATTCGATAGAAAAAATTATTTCTATCCTGACATTCCAAAAGGTTACCAGATCAGTCAGTATAAATATCCAATTGTGTCAGGAGGACGTCTTGGCGATTTTGACATAACCAGAATTCACCTTGAAGAAGATACTGCGAACTCAAAACACGATCGGGGAGACTTCACTCTAGTTGATTTCAATCGAGCAGGAGTTCCGCTTATGGAGCTTGTAACAGAACCTCACACATTCGAAACACCGGAAGAGGCTAGCCGGGCTGCCTCAAAGTTTGCCAAAGAACTACAACTCCTTCTTTGGTACTTGGGAGTATCAGACGCAAATATGGAAAAAGGAGAAATGCGAGTGGAGGCAAACATCTCTCTTTCACCTGATAAAGAAAAATATGGGACAAAAGTAGAGGTAAAAAACCTAAACTCTTTCCGAAGTGCTGAACGAGCGATCCTTTTTGAGCTTGAAAGAATGAAGAAACTATATGAATCAGGAAAAGAATCAGAAATAGTTCAGGAAACTCGTGGCTGGGATGAGATCAAGCAATCAACTTTCTCTCAAAGATCAAAAGAGAATGCTCAAGATTATAGATATTTCCCAGAACCAGATATTCCAAAGTTTTATCTTAAGGAAATCTTCGGTGAAAATTACGAAAAAATTGGAGGGCTTCCAGAAACTCCAGAAAAAAGAAGAGCGCGATTCAAAGAGGCTTTTGGAATAAAGGATGAGGACACAGAAACTTATGTAAATGACCCTGAACTTGGGGCATGGTTTGAAGAAGTGGCAAAAATCCTAGACGATAAAGAGAAGATAAAAACAGCCTCAAACTATACAACATCAGACCTTCTTGGAATCAAGAAGAATGATCCAGATGCAAAAAATCCAGAAGCTTCTAAATTTGCTGAGCTCATAGAACTCTTTGTAAAAAATGAAATTTCTTCTCGTGGCGCAAAGGATATTCTTGCTGTTTTAACAAAAGAAGACATTTCTCCAAAAGAATACGCCGAAAAAAATAATTTGATCCAAAAGAATGACGAAGGCGCAATCAAAGAAATAGTTCAGAAAGTAATAGACGCCAACGCTTCAGTTGTTGCAGAATACAAAGCAGGAAAAGAAGCCTCACTTCAATTCCTAGTAGGGCAAATTATGAAGGAGTCAAAGGGAAGCGCTAACCCTCAAATGGCAATGAAAATTCTAAAAGAATTAATCTAATGAAATATAAACAAATAAAAAAATACCAAACTCCAATTATCGTTTTGATTATCACTGTTTTCTATATATTTCTTAGATATATTCTTATTCCAAATTCTAATCCAGATAAACTAATAAATGATTTCTTGGCAGGATTATTCCTCTCGTTTGGAGTTCTACAGATAAATACATTCAATTCAACCAAAGAAGCCTTGAAAAAATATGATTTCTTTGGAAAAAGGTTTGATCTATATAACGAAATATTTCCTTTTGCTATTTTGTTTTTTGGAATAGCTTTGCACATAAACGAAATACCTGTAATCGTTTCGTTTATTACCATCGCTTTGTTTGGAGGACAAATATATGAGATGCTCAAAATAGTAAAATCAAAGAAAGAAATTAAATACGTTTCTTTTGGTGCAAAATCTTCCTTGCCGGTGTCAGGCCTAACTATTGGAATAAATGGACTGATCGTAACGCTCGGATTATTACTTATAATTTTAGAAGTTATTTAAAAAATATGAAAAAATCACTAGTTATAATCCCAATCATTGTTTTAGTAGCCTTTGGTTTACACTTTTGGCAAAAGAATGAATCCACAAAAAGCAAAAAATCAATAGAAGAATTAAGCAGTAGAGAAGTAGCTCTTTCTTGTACAACAGACATGGCAACCGAGTTCCACATTCACCCAGAACTTAGAATCTTTATAAAAGGAGAAGAAGTTCTTGTTCCGTTCGACACAGGAATAAAAAATGGATGTATGAATGCAATCCACACTCATTCAGATAGACCAGTTCTACACGTAGAAGCTCCAGTTGCAAAAGACTTTACCCTAGGAGATTTCTTTGCTGTTTGGGATAAGCCATTTAACTCAATGCAAGTACTTGATTTCGTGGCGACAGAAGAAGGACAGATTCGGGTAACTGTAAACGGACAGACAAGTGATAGTTACGAAAATATAATTTTACGAGACAAAGACAAGATAGTAATTGAAGTGAAATAGTGATATATTTAAAAAAAATTAAATATGAACAATGCCGATTTAAATAGACAATATGATAAATTAGTAGATCATTTAAAAACTGAACGCGATGAATTGCTTTGGTATCATAACTTTTTTCTAGGTTCCAATACTATTATATTGGGAATTCTTTTAACACAAAGTGTTGGTAGTAAATTTTTAAGTATTTTTTTGTTTTCTCTTGCTCTGGCCATCTCAACAATTTGGTTATTTACCATAAAAAAACAGATGTCTTGGATTGATGACTGGCTAAAGAAAATAAAGATAGTTGAGAAGAAATTAGAAATTTCATACGATATTTGCCTATATTCTCACGGTGAAGATACTTCAAAATTTTTAAATTTTGAAAAAGGAAAATTAAAAATATGGCTATCAGTGACTCCTTGGCTTTTTATAGCTTCAAATATTTTAATGTTATTAATTACGATCTTTTGGCCACACCTTTTATTCTAAAATAAAAGGTTTTTTGTTATAATTAATCCATATGGAAAATAGAAAAATTCGCGTTGCAATAAATGGTTTCGGTCGTATCGGTCGTGCGTTTATGAAAATTGCTTGGGAAAGACCTGAGATAGAAGTAGTAGCAGTTAATGACCTCGGAACAATTGAATCCTTAACTTATCTTCTTCAATATGACACTGTCTATCGTAAATGGAGTGAGCCAGTTCGACATGAAGATGGAAATATAGTTATAGGGGGCAAACCAGTTAAGTTTATTTCTGAAAAAGATACTACAAAACTTCCGTGGAAAGATCTTGATATTGATGTAGTTGTAGAATCTACTGGACTCTTTACTGCATACGACAAAGCAAAATTCCATCTCGACTGTGGAGCAAAGAAAGTTGTAATCTCAGCACCAGCAAAAGCAGGGGAGGACGCAGGTGTACACGGAGAAACTATCCTACTTGGAGTAAATGAAGAAAAATTTGGAACTTGTGACATAACAAGTAATGCTTCTTGTACAACCAACGCAGCTTCTCCTCTCATTGCAATACTTCACGATGCAATCGGAATTGAAAAAGCAATTCTTAACACAGTTCACGGATACACAGCTTCTCAAGCTTTAGTAGACGGTCCAAGCAAGAAAGACTTGCGAGAAGGCCGAGCCGCAGCGCAGAACATTGTCCCTTCTTCAACAGGAGCCGCAATTGCGGTAACAAAGGCTTTCCCCGTTTTGGAAAACAAATTTGATGGAATATCAGTCCGCGTCCCAGTTCCAGCCGGATCTATTGTAGACATTACTTTTATTTCAAAAAGAGAAACTTCTCGTGAAGAAATAAATGAAATATTAACTCACGCATCAAACGATGCCCATTGGAAGAAAATCTTTTCCGTAACAGATGAACCACTTGTTTCAAGTGATATTCTTGGTCGTTCACATGCTTGTATTGCAGACCTTGAAATGACTCGTGTTGTAGACGGAAACCTGGTAAAAGTGATGGGTTGGTATGATAACGAAATGGGATACACATATACTCTTGTTGATCACGTAATTAAGACAGGAAAAACAATTTAATTAATATGGAAGAAAATTATTTAGAAAACAAAAGTTTAGATAAAGAATCTATTTTGAAAAAATATGAGATTGAAATTAATTCATTACGTAAAGAAATTTCATCACTTATCTCTGATAAAAGTATTTTATCAGAGTATAATGAAAGAATTAATTATTTAGAAAAAGAGTACAAAGAAAGCATAGAGGATTCTTTCAATTTACCTAATGCCAGCATGATAAATTCGGCACTGAAATCTTATGAAGATCTGTTTAAAATGGGAAAAGAAATAATTATTAAAAAGGCGCATTCAAAATAATTTTATGTTTGGAGGACTATTTGGATCAAAAAATTCATACGAAGAAAACAACCTACCTCCTATGCCTGAGGCGGGTGAGATTGTTGATACGAAACAATACAAAATAGAAGACGAGGGGATTGAGTATGAGTTAAACTTTATCGCCGATGGAAATGGTGGAGTAAGTAAAGGACTAAAAAATTCAAACCTAAGTGTTGGAGAACAAATAGATTTTTCTAGAAGACCTGACTTAGACAATCCAAAATATTTAGTAAAGAAGAAAGAAGATATAAACTAATTTAAAAATAGATGAAAATATACCTAGGAACAGACCACGCTGGATTTGAGCTTAAAGAAAAACTTAAGCCTTTTTTGGTAGAACTTGGACACGAAGTTGAAGACCTTGGAGCTTTTAATTATGACAAAAATGATGACTATCCAGATTTTATTATTCCAGTTGCAAAAAAAATATCAGAAAACTCTGACTCAAATAAATACAGAGGAATAATATTGGGTGGCTCAGGACAAGGTGAAGCAATGTGTGCTAATAGATTTAAAAATGTTAGAGCTTTTGAATATTACGCTCCAAGTAGAGGACCAATAAATATAGTTGAGGATTCCAGAAGTCACAATGATTCAAACATAATTTCTCTAGGAGCTAGGTTCTTATCTGAAGACGAAGCGAAAGATGCTGTAAAAATCTGGCTTGAAACTCCTTTTTCTGGAGATGAAAGACACATTAGAAGAATCTCAAAATTTTAAATGCTAACAATTCCTGGAATCTTAGAAAAAACAAAACTTGCCATCCAAACAAAAGTGGCGAAGCTCTATGAAATGGGGGTGCAAGAAGTTCAGCTTGATATATGTGACGGAATTTATACGAAAAAGCCAACTTGGCCTTATTCAGGAGAAAATGGAGAAGAAGACATTATTCAAATAGTAGAAGGGGAAGACGGACTTCCTTATTGGCAAGATATAAGTTATGAAATTGATCTTATGGTTCGTGATGCGAGCAAGAACTTTGCGCTTTTCACTTCTCTCGGTGCCGGAAGAATTACGTTCCATTTAGACTCAGAACTTGGAGAAGAAGAGTCTGATTTTGCAGACTTCATTTCAGGAATAGATAGAGATACTAAAGAGAATATAAAAATTGGACTAGCAATTCTTCCAAACACAGAAATAACCAGATTGGAAAGATTTATGTCGAACATTGATTATGTTCAGTGTATGGGAATTGATGAGGTTGGCTCACAAGGTATCCCTTTTGACACAAAAACAATTGATAAGGTTAGGGAATTAAGACAAAAATATCCAGACTTAGAAATACAAGTTGATGGTGGGATAAATACAGAAAATGCAAAACTACTCAAAGAAGCCGGTGCTGATAGAATAATTGTTGGTAGTGCAATCTGGAAATCTCAAAATATAATTGAAACAATTCGAAACTTTGAGAATATCTAAATTGTTTTTGTCTTCTAAAGAGTTATAATTAATGGAATGGAGTATTTGAGTGAAAAAAAGATTTCTCTAATTGAAGAGAAAGCAAATAACATACGCACTTCTATTATTGAAATGCTTCTTGAAGCAGGAAGTGGACACACAGCAGGACCTCTTGGGATGAGCGATATTTTTGCAACACTTTTTTTCCATTCACTAAAACATGATCCGAAAAATCCAAACTGGGAAGAACGCGACCGACTAATACTTTCAAACGGACACATCTGTCCTGTTTATTACGCAACAATGGCTCACGCAGGATATATGCCGGTTGAAGAACTGAAGACTCTACGTAAATTCGGCTCTCGTCTACAAGGTCATCCGCATCGTGAATTTATGCCTTGGCTTGAAACATCTTCTGGTCCTCTTGGATCAGGATTATCTCAAGCAGTTGGAATGGCTCTGGCTGATAGAATAGATAACGGCGTCCAGAGTGAAAAAACTATTTATTGTCTTCTTGGAGATGGGGAATTAAACGAGGGCAACAACTGGGAAGCTATAATGCTTGCAGGAAAAGAAAAATTAAATAACCTTCTCGCAATCGTTGACCGAAATAATATTCAAATAGACGGATACACTGAAGACATCATGCCTCTCGATTCTTTAAAGGCAAAATGGGAAGCGTTTAATTGGAGTGTTATTGAAATAGACGGACACAATATTGAAGAGATAGTGAATGCAATAAATAAGGCAAAAGCAATATTTGAAAAGCCAACAGTTATCATCGCTCACACAATCCCAGGAAAAGGAGTGAAAGAATTCGAGCGAGATTACAAGTGGCACGGAATACCACCAAACAAAGAACAAGCTGATATGGCGTTAAAAGAACTACGAACTTTGGGAGGGAAGATTAAAAGTGAACATCAATAATGAATAAGAAAAATACATTTCTTTGGGTTTTGTATGATTTCGCGAATTCGATCGTCATGATCGTTTTCTTTTTATATTTCTCTCAATGGCTAGTTGTGGACCATGGGGTAAGTGATCTTTGGTACAATTTATTTTTTGTATTTTCAACTGTTCTTCTTGTTGTTTGTGCACCGCCACTAGCGGCTACCTCAGACCTTAAAGGAATAAGACTTCCTTATTTGAAAATAAACACTATAGTTGTTTGGATTTTATACCTCTCACTTGCCTTAGTCACCTTATTTACGCCCGAAAAAGTATTACTAGCAGCAACTCTGTTTATATTAGGGAATTTTACTTATCAATTATCTTTTGTTTTTTATCATCCAATCCTCACCCAATTGTCAGATGAAAAAAAGAGGGGATTTATATCAGGTCTTGGACAAGGGGCAAACTGGTTCGGGCAAATAGTGGGACTTCTAATCGTTCTGCCTCTTATAAACGGGAGTATCTACCTCTTTGGTGAACCGGGCAGAGCTCAAGCCTTTTTACCTGTAACTATTATTTTTATTCTTCTTTCAATTCCTATGATTTTCTTTTTTAAAGAAAATCATAATAAAGTAGAATCATCTTCATTTAATTTAAGATATGAATTTAGGAACTATTTTAAAAGAATAAAAGAAAGTGTTTAATACTAAATATATAAATATTTTAAAAAATTATCTTCAAAAGTTTGCAGATATAAAATATCTTCGTATATTCGTAGAGTAATAATTAATAATAACAATTTAGATCGGAAGAGCACAC
>CALBMC010000081.1 GCA_937895685.1 uncultured bacterium
ATTGCTAAAAATTGTTACCATGAAAAGATTGATCTTTTTTCTTTTGCTCATTCCGAGCATTGTTTTTTCCCAAAATAAAAAAACACATGATTCTACTTTGGTTGTTATAAAAACTTTTGAAAATCAGACGATGGAGTTTGTATACTATGTTTGTGAAAGGTCTTATCCAATAGAGGACACTCTCAATATGAAAGTGTTAAAGCAGTATTCTGGAGATAATGTAGAGGAAGAAGCCGTGAAAAGAATTTATCTTGGAGAAAACATTGTCTATGGAGACACAATAGGAGAACCGTACTATGAAAATGAATCTTTATTTATCAGAGTCAAAAAAACAGATATTGAAAAAATTTATCTGGAAAAAAAGACTCAGAAAATAAGATATCAGATCATAAGCAAAAACACTAAACAGCGTAGTTTAAATAAACTGGGTTGGGCAACTGGGGGTGCCGCCCTTGTTGCCGTTATTGTTACAGTAATAGTTGTTTTAGATAATACCCGTTAGCTTTATGCGCGGGATTTTTTATTTTATCTTTTTACTATGATTTTATATTTTTCTAACCTTATCTATTTGAATACTTTTTTCTCCTTCTCTAACTGCAATTTTTCCTTCTATTGCAACAAGAACCCCTTCTTCTAAGTCACTAGCGCTTTTTTGAAATGTTTCTGAGAATACAACTCCTTCAATATTTCCCGTTAAGTCGGAAAGTTTTATGAATGCCATTCTTGTTTGTTTTTTTGTGATTATAGATTTAACTTCGTCGATGTGTGCGATTAGGGTTATCGGATATCCGTGTTTTGCAATTTCTATAATTTTACTGATAGTCATTCCAGATTTTTCTATTAGATCAGCCTTCTCATCTAGTGGGTGGCCAGAAATATAAAGTCCAATTAATTCTTTTTCCCAAGCTAGTTTCTGTGATTTTGTTGCTGGTTCTGCTTCTTCTAGCTTTAGACCACTTCCAACTTTCATGTCTCCAAATAGACTGTTTTGAGACTTTTGTGCAACGGCGTTTCTGTTGTACTCAAGAAGTTTTTCAAAATTTGAAACTAATTGTCCACGTTCTCCAAATTGGTCCATTGATCCGCTCATGATCAAAGCCTCAAGAGATTTTTTGTTTAGATTTTTATGTTGAACTCTTTCTAAGAAATTTTCTATAGAAGTATATTTGCCATTAGTTTTTCTTTCTTCAATTACAGCTTCCGCGATGTCATGTCCAAGATTTTTTATTGAACTAAGTCCAAAACGAATTTTTTCACTTTTTCCGTCTTCTCCCATTATGGCTGTAAAAGGATACAAAGATTCATTTATATCTGGAGGAAGAACTGGAATTCCCATTCTCTCACATTCTTTTATGTAAGTTGTAATTGTTTCTGTGTCCCCAGATTCTGCAGATAATGCAGCTGACATATATTCAACAGGGAAGTTTGCTTTCATGTATGCGGTTTGGTAAGCCACTCTTCCGTAACTTGCTGCGTGAGCTTTGTTAAATCCGTAAGCGGCAAATGGAACAATCCAACTCCAAAGTTCTTCAGCTTTTTCTTTGCTAAATCCTGATTTTTCTATGCAACCTTTTGTGAATTTATCATGTTGAGCATCCATTTCTTCTGGAATTTTTTTTCCAACTGCCTTTCGGAATTTATCCACTTCTCCCCAAGAGTACCCGGCGATATCTTTGGCGATGAACAGAAGGTCGTCTTGATAAACAAGAATTCCGTAACTTCTTTCAAGAATTGGCTTTAGGAGTGGGTCGAAATATTTAACTAAAGAAGGATTGTGTTTTCTGGCGATGTAATCAGGAATGAATTGCATTGGTCCAGGACGATAAAGGGCCACCATCGCGTTAATGTCGTGGATGCTAGAAGGTCTTAGTTCTTTTAGGAATCTAGTCATTCCGGAACCGTTGAGTTGGAAAAGGGCCTCAGTTTGTCCGCTAGCCAGAAGTTCAAAAGTTTTTTTATCATCAAGAGGAATTTTTTCTATATCAACTTCAGTTCCAAATAACTTTCGAACGATGGCAACGGCATCATGAAGAATTGATAAGTTTCTAAGACCAAGGAAGTCAAACTTTATAAGTCCAGCTTCTTCGATTGTGTACATGTCGTATTGGCTAATAACTTTTCCACCCTTTGGATCAAGCTGAATAGGGGTGAAATCTGTAAGTGGAGTAGGGGAGATCACAACTCCTGCCGCGTGTACGCTGATGTGTCGAGCACAACCTTCAATTTTCATTGCCATGTCTAGAATGAATTTTGTATTTCTGTCATTTTTATATTGTTCAGCCAGGTCTGGAACCAACTCCATCGCATGTTTTATCGTCATAGGAAATCCCTGACTTCCCATTGGAATCATTTTGGATATTTTATCTCCAACAGAATATGGATAGCCGAGAGCTCGGGCAACATCTCGAACTGCTCCACGGGCCATCATTGTTCCAAAGGTTCCAATCTGAGCAACTTTGTCTTCTCCATATTTTGCTCGAACATAATCAAGCATCTGATCTCTTTTGTCGTCGGCGTAGTCCATATCAATATCTGGAGCAGAAGGTCTTTCTGGGTTTAGGAATCTTTCGAATGGAAGTTTGTAATCGATTGGATCAACTTTTGTTACCCCTGTCAGAAAGGTTGTTAAGCTTCCAGCCACTGATCCTCTGATGTTTGTGTAAATGTCATTTTCTTCTGCATATTGAAGGAGGTCTGCCACAATAAGAATATATTTTGAAAATCCTTTGTTTTTTATGATTTCAAGTTCGTATTCTAGTCTGTCAGTGTATTCCTTTGTTTGAGGTAGGCCTCTTTTTTCAAACCCAGCATAAGCCATTTCTTTCAGAACTTCTTCAGCTGTTTTCCCATTGGATATTTCAAAGTTTGGGAAACTCCAATTTCCAAGACTTAATTTAAGATCTACCATCTCAGCTACTTTCTCAGTGTTTGCCACAGCTTCAGGGTAATCTTTGAAAACATCAACCATTTCTTTTGGCTCAGCAAAATAATAATCACCTTCCATCTTGAAGTTGTTGTTATTTGTGTTTATGGCAAGCAGAGTATTGTGAGCTTCTTTGTCTTCTTCTTCTAGATAGTGAGAATCCCAAGTGGCAACAAGTGGAAGTTTGAGAGATTCAGCCAGTTCTTTTATTTGTGGCAATAGGGGAATATACCAATCGACTTCTTTATGGTTCATTATTTCAACAAAGACATTTTCTTTTCCAAAAACAGAAATATAAAATTGCAAAAGTTTCTTAGCTTCTTCTTTTGCTCCTTGGCGCATTAGAGAAATAAATTTACCTCCAGGACAACCAGAAAGACAAATTATTCCTTCTCCATGTTCGCGCAGTAGTTCCAAATCAGCTCGAGGTTTGTAATAAAATCCTTCAAGGAAACTCTTTGAAACAATTCTCATTAAGTTTTTGTAACCAGTTTCGTTTTTTGCAAGAAGTGTTAAGTGGTAGCTCTTGTTGTCAGTCCCAGATTCCATATCTTTTCTGGTTCTTTCAGCCATATAAATCTCACAACCAATTATTGGTTTTATTCCATTTTTCTCACATTCTTTGTAGAACTCGATAGCTCCATACATATTTCCGTGGTCAGTCAGAGCTAGAGCGGTGGCGCCGTGAGACTTGGCCTTTTTAACAAGGTCAGGAATTTTACTCATTCCATCTAGGAGAGAGTAGTGAGAATGTGTGTGGAGATGAATAAAACTCATAAGATGGATTGATTATAACAGGCGAATTGAAGCTTTGACAAAACATAATTTTCATGTAATATCAGAAAAAATGTTTCATTATGATGAATTTTAAAATTGAAATTGGAGATTCCTTAGACCCTAAGAATCCTAAAAGCCATGTTCTATTTTCAAATAGATTACAGAACATACTAAAACAGCTTGAAGAATTTATAAAAGATTGGCGGGGAGTTGATGCAACTAATTTATATATTAACTCTTTACCAAAACTGGAATGTTGCAAGATAGGCGATATCCATGTTTGTCCTGCAAAAATAACTTTCAGTTCTACAAAGCTTCAATCACCGCAGGTGGCCATCTTTATAGAGATGAACTGTTCCCCGAGCCTCGCATTTTTAAAGATGACAGGTGATAGATGCTCTTTTGTTGAGGATTTAATCGAAGGAGATTTATTCGCTTATTTGCTGGAGGATCATGAGATTAGCCTTTATATGTGGCATCAAATAAACACATATTTAAAGACTGGTGAAATCAAAATCATAACTGAAGAGTACGGAGAACCTTCAGTTAGTAAATAAAGCATTGGAATTTATTTAAAAATAAGCCGACAAATAGTCGGTTTTTTTATTTGCTATACTTTTATTGTGAAATATATTGTAGGAATTGATGAAGCGGGCAGAGGGCCTCTTGCTGGACCGGTTGCGGTTGGGATTTTTATGATTGCCGAAAACAAACTGAAGAAGATTGATTTGAGAGGGTTGAAGGATTCTAAAAAATTATCTAAAAAAAAGCGGGAAGAGTGGCGAGAAAAAATAAAGAAAATGAAGAAAGAGGGAATTGCTGATTTTGCAGTAGTTCTTGTTTCAGAAAAACATATAGATAAAAACAGAATTCATAACTCTATAAAATTTGGAATTGAAAGGGGAATTAAAAAATTAAAAATTGGAAAGAAGGATAAAATCTTTTTGGATGGAGGACTCCGGCTTGATAACACTTTTCTTTTTCAAGAAACAGTCATAAAAGGGGATGAGAAAATCCCGGTCATTTCTCTTGCTTCAATAATGGCAAAGACTGAACGAGACCGGAAAATGCTTGGTTTTGCCCAAAAATACCCTAAGTATGGCTTCGATAGTCATATGGGCTATGGAACCCGAAAACATGCTGAAAATATAAGGCTTTTTGGCCCATCTCCAATACACAGGAAAAGCTTTCTAAAGTCATTTGACTTATAGTCTATTTTGTAGTATAATCATCTCAGATCGCATATGTTTGCGAAAAAAATTGAAAACAAAATGAGCTTAACAGACGAAAGAATTTGGCAGTATTCTGCGCCTCCAGCGCAGTGGCCAACAACCTTCTTTACTGCTGGAGTTTTTATTGACGAAAGCAACAAGGTTGTAACCATTATCGACAAAGTCGGTGGCGTAGGGGCAAGGAATCCCAAACTTCCTGGCGGAATTACACAGCCGTCAGTGTTCCAAGACAATGCCTATTTTCAGGCGTTGAGAGCAATTTTGGAAAATTGTTGTATACCAGTAATTGAAAAAGATCATGAGACTGGGAAGGATGTAGAAAAAAGAAAAAGAATCTACTCTTCTGAGCTTGTTGAAGAAATTATATCGTTGGAGAAAATCCGCGATAAAAAAAACAACAAGCATAAGATCGCTGTTAGAAATTTGGTACTTGAGTTCTTAGAAGAAACCGGACACTACATTTCCGGAGAAGTACAATTCTGTTGGTATCAATTGCAAAAACTACGCCAGTGGCACCAATATTTTTTTCTGGTTAAACAGTTATCTTTTCCAAAAAATGGAAAGTTACTAAAAGTAGCTAACTACGAACCAATTCAAGGTTTCGTTTCCGTTGATGAGGATATAAAAGCTTCTAAAGCAATTTCTTATTCCTCGGCTTTGAAGTATTACAAAGAAGCCGATGGTGATCAGTATGGTGAAGAAGAAGAAAATAGTAATAAGGAAAAAAACCCAGATTGCTTATTTCCTCCGCATCAGAGTGCCCTAAAGGCGGCCGGTTATTACAGGTCTATAGAGGACGGAAGATTTGCATACCTTTATATGCAGGGGTATACATTTAACCCCAACATGTACTGGTAGGTTGGTAAATTAAAATTGAATATTATTTAAAAGCCCCGTGCAGAAGCCGGGGTTTTTTGTTTGCCCAGCCAGTTATAGATAAATACCCGGCTGGGCTTTTCTTTTTTGGGCTTATGTGGTAATCTTTTTCTATATGGTTGTAAGAATGAGACATACGAGAGCACACACAGCAAACAGACGCTCTCATCATGCATTAATAGACAAGAAGTTAAATGTCTGCAAAAACTGCGGAAATAAGGTTCTTCCTCATGTTGCTTGTGCAAAATGCGGAACATACAAGGGAAGAAACGTTGTAGACACTGTTAAAAAAGTCGAAAAAAAGCAGGCAAAAAAGAAGGCTCGCTCTAAATAGGAGTGGCTTTTTTTGTTCTTTATGGCTTCACGACATCTTTCAAGATCAATAGCACTACAAACCCTCTTCGAGTGGGATTTTAACGGTTACAAGGATGAGGATGTAAAAGACATTCTACAAAAGAATGTTGATGAGTTTGGTCCCGGAATGGAGACTGACGTCTTTTTGAATGAGCTTGTCAATACTGTAAAAGAGAAGAGGGTTATTCTAGACGAGATAATCGAAAAAGCTGCTCCAGAATGGCCAATTGAAAAAATAAATGGAATAGATCGAAATATTCTAAGACTTGGACTAACAGAACTTCTTTTTGGAGATAGAGAAAATGTTCCACCAAAAGTTGCCATCAATGAAGCAATTGAACTTGCAAAAGCTTTCGGAGGAGAGAATTCAAGTCGTTTTATAAATGGAGTTCTTGGTGCTGTTTATAAAGAAATTGGAGAGCCAGGAAAAGATCAAGTTTCTAAGAAAAAAGTTGACGAACCAATTGATATAAATAAACTTCCTAGAGAGGAATTAGCTGGGGCTGTTGTTTATGCGATATACAAAGGCGAGCCTTATCTTGCTATGGTTCACGATGTTTTCGGTTACTGGACTCTTTCAAAAGGAAAAATTGAAGCGGGAGAAGATCCTGTTTCAGGAATGAAAAGAGAAATACAAGAAGAAATTGGAATAGATGTTGAGGTTGAGGAAAAACTTGGAGAGAATGAATATATTGCTTCACATCCAGAAAAAGGAAAGCTAAGAAAACACGTTCATTATTTCTTGGCTAGAGCTGAATATCAAGAATTAAAACTTGAATCAAGTGGAGGTTTGGACAATGCAAAATGGTTTTCTTTCCCAGAAGTTGCTCCGCTTCGAATGTATGACGATATTGTTGTATTGATTACTCGTTCAATCGAGATTATTAGCAAAAAAGAGTCTTTGAATAAAGACTAACTTTTAAAAGTAAAATGACAGGTAGCAGTTACCGTGTATTGCAAAAGTGCGATGCCTGGTATCTGAAACTTGATTCTAAAATTATATATGCCGGACTTTAACGAATTTGAAAACACGATAGGTATCGTTTTTTCTGATAAAAAATTATTAAAACAAGCTTTCATCCATCGTTCGTATATAAACGAAAATGGAAATACTGGTTTGTCACACAATGAGCGTCTAGAATTTCTTGGAGACGCAGTTCTAGAACTTTCTGTTACAGATTATTTGTATAGAAAATATCCAAACGAAACAGAAGGTGCGATGACTTCTTATAGAGCGGCCCTTGTTAACGCGGTTACTGTTGCTTCTATTGCTGAGAAATTAAATATGAATAAATACCTCCTTCTTTCTAAAGGAGAAGCAAAAGATACAGGAAAAGCTAGAATGTATATATTGGCTAATACATTTGAGGCGGTTATTGGTGCCATTTATCTTGATCAAGGATATGAATCTGCTGATAAGTTTATTTCAGAAACAACTTTTCCTCTTCTTGATGAAATAATTTCTAAGAAACTTTGGAGAGATTCTAAGAGTTTGATACAAGAAAAAGCTCAAGAGTATGTTGGACAAACTCCATCCTACAAGGTCATTTCAGAGACTGGGCCTGACCATGACAAACAGTTTACAATTGGAATATATTTTGGAGGGGATCTTGTTGCTCAAGGAAAAGGAAAATCAAAACAAGAAGCTGAACAAGCTGCCGCCGAGAAGGCACTGATAGCCAAAGGATGGGAGTCTCAATAAGTACTGGTCACAATGCACAGTAACGGCACGGGCATAGCCCGGGCCGTTATATTGTCATGCTACACTATTATTAATGAGACTTATTTCTCGCGGTTTTACGCTTGTTG
>CALBMC010000082.1 GCA_937895685.1 uncultured bacterium
TTTGAAACCTGCGGAGCAATGTCTACAGATAAAACTTCTGCTTCATAAATAATACTTGGGTTTGCATCAAAGAAAACCTGAGCACTCATACCAGATTTAACATCGAAGATATTATTTTCATTTACTTTTGCTTCTACATAAAAACCTTCTTTGTCATTTATAGAAACAACACTTTCTTCCATTTCCACACTTTCGCCTACCTTTACATCAATTCTAGTTATAACTCCATCAGCTGGGGCTCTGATTATTGAATCTTCCAAAACAGCAAGAGCTGATTGATATCTTCCTTCTGCTTGCAAAACCTTTGCTCGAGCAAGCGATGTGCTAACTGAAGAATTTTCAGCTTTTACCAATGCGAGATTTGCTTCAGCATCTTTTATGTTATTTTCTTTATTTTGAACAGCCAAATCGTAAGCGTTTTTATTTGTAGTATAAGAAGAGCTAGATTTATTTGGGATATCAATTCTCCATTCAGTTCCAATTCTGAAATCTTCATCAAATTGAACGTAAAGACCGCTGTTACCTATTTGTGTTTTTGAGTTAACAGAAACAGTAGATTTGTTTCCGATTTCATCCTCTGGTCCTTCAATTATTTCAAAAGAAGCGCCAGTCTCATCTGCAGAAGAAGAGTAAATTTTAATTACAAAACTAGTTTCTTCATTTCCTTCATAATTACCAGTTACAACTGGAGCGATTTCTGAAGAAGGCCCATCGTCAGGCACTGCTTCCAAATCATCAGACAATAAAGTTCGGTAAGCATTCTCTACGGCTAATTCATTTTCGTTTATTGTATTTTCTAGATTTATTTCAGCAAGTTCAATTTCTTCATTTAAACCAACAGAAGACTCTGCTTCAGCAATTCTCAAATTACCAAGAGCTTCAGTTACATCGGCTCTTTCTTTTGCACTAACTAACTCAGCGATTATCTCTCCCTTTTTGACTTCATCTCCAACCTTTTTATAAACTCCTCTAACTTCACCACTATTTCTAAAGCTCATTTCTAAATCAATATTGCTGGTTACAATCCCTGTTGCCTCCACTGTCTTTTCTAGTGTTCCTATTTCAGCTTTTACAATATCTATTCCGCTAGTATCTTTTCCTCTCAAAATAAGGAATATAACCAGAACAAAAATTAGAGAGAAAAAAATCTTTTTTCTCAAACTAAAAGATCTGAATTTATTAATTCCGTTGAGTATTGTATTTTTTATTTTATTTAAGATTGTTTGCACAAATACAATTTACCATGAGAGTGCGTCTTTTGGAACAATTACATCCTCATCTAAGTCTTCTTTGGCTATTTTACCAACCAATGAATCAAGATGCTTTGGCTCTATTCCAGTTCCAGGACCTTTGATTGTTAACATTTCTTTTGTAATTTTTGTTCCAGCTTTTATTGCAATT
The DNA here is from genome assembly GCA_937895685.1 of uncultured bacterium. Taxonomy (GTDB): domain Bacteria; phylum Patescibacteriota; class Minisyncoccia; order Phycocordibacterales; family UBA9973; genus JAGOTH01. The sequence goes on from CALBMC010000082.1 coordinate 1,402, forward strand.
TTTGTAGCAACACTCTTAGCAAGTTTTTCTCTAAGTGGAATAAGTTCTTCTATTATCTTCTTTTCTTTTTTCCCTAAGATTCTTTCAACTCTTCTTATTCCTTCAACCATTTCTTTGAATTCCACTGGAGTAAGCGATGCAGCATGGTCTCCCCCTTTCATTCCTTTATCAAGAGTAAAGTGTCTTTCAACTATCACAGCACCACGAGAAACAGCGACTAATGTTGGGAAAATGTCTATCTCGTGACCAGAGTAACCAACTGGAAGTGGGCCAAATAACTCTTTTAATCTATCCATGTACGATAAATTTATTTTTTCTTCCGGAGATGGATACAGGGAAAGGCAGTGGAAAATTATAACTTTTGGATTTCTCTTCAAAACTGTCTGAACCGCAACAGATATTTCATCTTCTGTGTTCATTCCAGTTGAAAGGAGTATTGGCTTTCCTTTGTCTGCTACGTATTCAAGAAGTGGAAGATTGATTGTGTCAGCCGAAGGAATCTTGTAAGCATCAGTATCGAGACTTGCCATAAAATCAGCACTTCCCTTGTCCCAAACGCTAGCAAAGAAAAGGATCCCTTGATCTTCACAGAATTTTTTTATTTCACGATATTGATCCTCGTTGAACTCGAGCTTATCTCTGTGTTCTCCATAAGTTGGAGCGTAAGCGTGCGGAGAATTGTATGGCTTCTCAAGTCCTTCTTTTGTAAGAATTTCTTTTGTAGTTCTCTTTTGAAACTTTACAGCATCAGCTCCAGCATTTTTTGCTTCAACAATCATTTTCTTCGCTGTCTCCATATCACCATTGTGATTTATTCCAATCTCAGCAATTACAAAAACAGGCTCTCCTTCACCCACATACTTATTTTTAATTTTTACTTTTCCTGGAAGGCCTCCAAAAAATAGCTTAATTTTGTCTTTAAATTTCATAAGAATATACTACTCCTGCTACACAAAAAAACAACTATCCAAAAATCTCTGGCTTTTGTTTAATAATTTCCTCTGCAATTTTTAACTCTAAAGGAGAATCAATATCTACATCCCGCCATTTCTCAAAATAAAGAGGTAGGATCTTGTTTCCACTCATGGAATTCATATCGGTTATAACGAATGGACGGATTACATCTACATATCCAGAATGACGCCAAACTTTTGGCAGAAGTTGTCTTGGCATATTGTATGCCTCTGGGTGTTTTTCAAAAGTTTCTGGAAATACTTTTGTTAATAAAGGAAGTAAAAATTTATCCCCTTCCTTATGTTCGTACATTTTAAAAGGAGTGTGCATTGGCTCACAAATAGAACGAACAGAGTGCGCATCCTCATTTTCAAGAATTAATTCAATTCCCTTGTCGATATCTTCGGCGCTCTTAAGTGGAGTTGTTGGTCTAAGGTGGATAACAACATCTGGAGTGTAATTTTCTTTTTCTCTCAAAGTATTTAATACGTGCTGAAAAACTGGCAAGTCTGGAGTTAGATCTTCCGCAAGCTCTTTTGGTCTTAGAAAAGGAACCTCAACTCCGCAAGAAGAAGCAAAATCTGCCATTTCTTGATCATCTGTAGAAATAATTAAGCGAGTTATGTGTTTACTCTTTTTAGCCGCATCAATCGTATAAAACATTAGTGGCTTTCCTGCACAAAGAGCAATACTTTTCTTTGGTATAGATTTGGAACCACCACGAGCAACAATCACCGCCAAAACTTCAGGTTTTTTAGAATTATTTTCCATATTGGTTGATTATATCACTAACTTTTTCTGCTAAACGAATACTTGATTTTCCATCGAAAGGCCAAACAAAAGTTTGCAACAACTTATCTCTTCCCTCGTTGTCTTCGTCTTTATTTTTTGTATAAGAATTAATTGCGCTGGCTAATTCGTCATCGTTTCTTACAACTTTTACTCCTCCAGTTGAAACCAAATCCTCAAAGTGAGTGTACTTATCATAAAACCTCTTTGCGCTCATCCAGTATCTTATGTTTGGAATATTTAAATCATAAGCAACACAGATAACTGGTTTCCCTAAAGAGGTTGCATCAATTGCCATTGTTGAGGCGCTAGTGATCACAAATTCTGAGTGTAAAATTGAGTTTATTAAATGTTTTGTATCATCTTCTCCTATTTCTTTTCCAGCTTGATCACGTCCAATATGCATGGCAACACTATCTGGAGTAACGCTTGATAGATTAACCATTTTTTCAAACTGCTTTTCAAATCTTGGATGAGCTCTATACAATAAATGCATATCGCTAGCTATTTTCCCTTCTTTGGACAAACGTTCAAAAATCTTTCCAATCTCTCCTTCGTGCATAAAGTAATCTCCCATTGCTCCATATAGAACAAGTTTTTTGTTTTGGTCAATATTTAACTTTTGGAAAAACTCTTCTCGAGAAACATAAGGAGATGTTGTCTTCTTATAAATATCGTAGTGTGGAAGACCGCTTATGAACAATTTATCCTCCTTAAGGTGCATATTTTGAGTTGTATTCACCAAATCAAAAAGATATTTATTTTCTACAATTAGAAAATCAGGAACAACTCTAATCAGTCCGTGACTTGTGAAATTATCCCAGCTACGTGGCATTCCAACAATAAAAACTTTTCTTTGTTTAGCTAAAGTTCCAACTCTAATATCAAAATCGTAATTTGTAAGAGAAGTTAAAAAAACGATATCTGGATTATATTTATTAAAAACATCAACCAAAGATTTTTCTGGTTTTATAGAAATAAATAATTTTCTAATAAAATCTTTCCAAAAAGGTAAATTTCCAAAAGTCTTTGTATAAAAATGTTTTATAAAAGTATGAATCAAACCGGTTCCCCTCTCACGAGCTCTCATCTTTTCCCATTCATTTGTATGAGTGTCTATTCCGTTTATCGCAAGCCAAGCAACAAATTTACCCCAAAGCCCATATGAACCAAACTTAATTGAAACAACTTCAACGTTTCCTTTTTCAAAAATTTCTTTATAGGTAATCTCTT
>CALBMC010000083.1 GCA_937895685.1 uncultured bacterium
CAAACAACTTCTCTTCAAATGGTTTACCTTTAGACATTCAATTTATGGCAAGTGAAAGAAATGACAACTCTCTTATTGCTTTTAGCCAGAAATTTGAGAAAATTAAAGAATAGATGCCAGCAATTAGTATTGGTCTTATCATAGCTCTCCTGATCCTCATACCTTTTTTGTCGAGGATTAATTTTGCTGATCCAACTTTTCTTAATCTTGAATATGTTTTTTACAAAGTTTATCAATTCATAAATTTCATCTGGCAGGGAATTCTAAATGCTCTTTTTGGTGATGGATCTGGTCTGGGATGGTTTATAGTTTTTGCGACAATAATTATAATAATTCTGATTTATGTAATTATCTATTCTTATATTCGTGGAAAGGAAGAAGATGAAAAGTTTGCACAGAGATTAAAAGTCTATATTCCAAAAGATAAAGTTAATGCTCCTTCAAACAATTCTCGTTGGCAAAAGATTCTAGAAGATCTTGATTCAACTCGAGAGAGTGATTGGCGTCTTGCAATAATAGAGGCTGACACAATGCTCGATGATATGACCAAAGAAAAAGGCTTTATTGGAGATACTATTGCTGACAGACTCAAGAACGCCCCATCGGGACATTTCAATACTGTTCAGAATGCTTGGAAGGGGCATCTTGTTAGAAATAGGATTGCTCATGAAGGTTCAAAATTTGAATTAACTATCGCTGAGGCAAGAGAGGCTATTGAAAATTTCGAAAAGGTTTTCAAAGAGTTTGATTATATTTAAAAATAAAAAACCCGGATTTTAATCCGAGCAATAAGCTATTTTTCTATGGGGAATTTTTTGATACCCCACTTGATCGTTTATCCATCTTTTCCAACCCTCGTTACTTTTATAATAAAAGCACTCCTGGCCCACTCTCATTTCTACTCCAAAAATTTTGTTTAAAAAATCTTCGTACATTACAGTGAAGTTAGTTTTCCCTATATCTATCGACATTCCGTCGATTAGGCAGGGAATTTCAACTAACTCGTTCATAGAACTGTCTTGTGGGTCTAAAATTAATAATTTTTTTCCATTAATTTCCAGAAACACCTGGCCCCTTGTTTGGCTAAAACTAATGAAAAAAACAATAACCGATAACGCTATTTTCCTCATAAAGTTCATTTTTATATACACTATACCTTTCTAGGATATTTGCAAATCTAGTCTTTTTTGTTATACTCTTCGGGCAACCATTTTTGGTTCTTATATAGCGGGGTGGAGAAGAAGTATCTCGCAAGGCTCATAACCTTGAGGCTCTGGTGCGATTCCAGACCCCGCAACACTTCGACACGTGACATGTCGCAAATCATGCCACTAAACAGTCGAAAAGCGACGGAGTAGCTCAGTTGGTAGAGCACAGGACTCATAAGCCTGGGGTCGTGGGTTCAACCCCCACCTCCGTCACAGCGGTTTTCATTTTTCCAAATTTTTGGTAGAATGCAAATCGTTAACTTAGGTATTTTTACCTAAGTTGAAAAAGTAAAAAATGCAGTCGTACTTGTCCGCCTTTGGCGGAGCTCAACTCAAGTTAGACTATAGCGAGCACCCGCTTGGCGGATTGCTGGAATAGATAGTTTTGAGTTGAAAAAGTAAAAAATGCAGTCGTAGCTCAACTGGTTAGAGCACCCGCCTGTCACGCGGGAGGTTGCGGGTTCGAGTCCCGTCGACTGCGCCAAACAAAAAGATGTCAAAATTATTTTTGGCGTCTTTTTGTTTTTAGTACAGAAAAGGGACTCGAACGGGAAGGGGGTCGGGGAAACGGAAGTTTCCCCGTGGAGGAAAGTATTGAAAACTGAGAGGTTTTCAAAGAGGAACTGGTATAATAATTCAATGATAAAAGCCGTTATATTTGATTTATGGGAAACATTGGGCACAAAGAATATTGGTATTTCTAAGTCTCTTCAAGACAGATTTGGTATTGAAAAAACTTCAGATTTCATGCACCTATATGAGACAGCAGTTCAACTAAAAAATTGGGGGTCAGAAGAGGATATGGCAAAAAATTTTTTAAATGAATTTAAAATTGAGCAGAGTGAAGAAAATATAAGATATATTGTCGATTTATTTAGAGAGGGAATTGAAAAAGCTACAATGTTTATAGGAATGAAAGAGCTCCTCCTTGATTTAAAGCAAAACTACAAATTAGGTTTTATCTCTAATACCACTATTTTTGAATCCGTAATCTTGGACAAATGGGGAATAAGAGAAATATTCGATGTAACTTCATTTTCCTGGCAACTTGGTATTAAAAAGCCTGCAAAAGAAATATTTGATATTACTCTACAAAAATTAGAGGTGTGGCCGGAAGAAACGGTTTTTATTGATGATGGAGAAAATAATATAAAGAAGGCTCAGGAATGTGGTTTGTATGGGATAGTTTTTAAATCAGTCGATCAAATAAGAAGTGAATTAAAAAAATTAGATATTAAAATATAATCTATGAAGATTGCTACATATAACTTATGTTTTTTGTATGGTGAAGGCATGCATAAACATTCAGGTAAAGACTACATGTTTAGTGAGGATTTTGTCGAAGAACGTATAAACTATTTTGTAAAAGAATTTACCAAAGTAAATGCAGATATATTATTTGTTCAAGAATTAGGTTCGGAAGAAGTCTTAAAGAAGATTATTCAAAAAATGGAGGAGAACTATGAATATTTCATCGCAGAACCAGATGTAAACGGTGTTGGTAATGCTGTGTTGTATAAAATTAATAATTGTAAATGTGAATCTGTTCCAGCTAAAACAAGCCTGCCGGTATTTATTGATAAAGATCAAGATATGTTAGGTTCTAGAATGTATTCTAGGAGGGATTTTGTTCATCTAAGCACGATGTATAATAATAAAATTATTCATTTTTTGGGAATCCATATTAAATCTAATTTTCTTGTACCAGAACAAAGTGTAAATGGTGTGGCTAAGCCCATGATTAGTCAAACAGAAGTTGCAGAGGGGAGAATTCGTTCGGAGTTTTTTCGTTTTTCTCAGGCCAAGAAAGTACGTGAATTGGTAGATAATTTTTTCATAGATAGTGATTTGGCAAATGTTGTTGTATTAGGGGATTTTAATTCTCACGTCAAAAATCCAGTTTTTAAAATAATACAAGGCGAAGTAAAGGACAGTCCTGATTATTTGATACCAATTACCAATGATATTTCGAAAGATGGATTAATCGATCATATTCTGGTTTCAAAAAATATAAAAGAACAAGTTTTAAGTGTAGAAATATTGAATGACTATGAATTTGATTCTAAGAGTAAAGATAGTTTTCCATATTTTATAGAAAGTGATCATCCTATCCTTATGTTTTCCTTAAAATAAGAAGATATAATAAGATGCTTATTTTTTGTCTATTTTTAGTGTAAAGTGTATTAATGAAGAAATTTCTAATATTATTCTTAATAACAGGCTTTGTTTTACCGGCAACGATATTTGCTTCTTTTACTGATATGACAACTCTTAATACCTGGAGGGCGCGTGGAGGATTTTTATATGAAGTAAAAAGAGGGAGTTCAGGTTTTGAGGTTAAGACCGTTCAGTCATATCTTGCATCTGTTATGCCAGAACAAAACATAAAAGCTGATGGAATCTTTGGTCCAAAAACAGAATCAGCTCTCAAGCTTTTTGAAAAAAATAATTCATTACCTGAAACGGGAAAAGTCTCTTCTCAAACAAAAAGTCTTTTGACTGAAAATTTAAAAAAAGAACTTTGTCCAACCCCTTCTTTTTCTTGGGATTCATATCTTGAATTTCCACTTGGTAGAGAAAAAGGATTGCCTGATGGTTTTGTCCCACAAGATCTTAAGTTTCTACCATCAACAATCTCAACTAATGGAATAATTTGTGTTTCCGCAGAATCCTATGATCCACTTGTCACAATGCTAACTGACGCAAAGATTTCTGGGGTGAAAATAATTGTCACTTCAGGTTTTAGAAAATTTGAAATTCAAAAATATCTAGTCGATTTGTATTTAAAAATAGAAGGACCAAGTGCTCTCAGGGGAGTGGCAGAACCTGGACATTCAGAGCATCAACTTGGAACAGCTGTTGATCTTACCAGTTCTTCTGTTGGAGGTGTTTTGTCTGAGAAGTTTAAGGATACAAAAGAAGGTCTTTGGTTACAGTCTAATGCGCATAAGTATGGTTTCGTTATGAGTTTCCCAGAAGGAAAAGAAGACATAACGGGGTATAAGTTTGAACCATGGCACTATCGTTATGTTGGGATAGAAACAGCGCAAAAAATAAAAGACAGTGGTTTGACTCCACTTGAATATCTAAAGGAAATTGAAAAAAGTGATTCAGAATGATAAGCTATTTCGGTTAATGCCGACGTAGCTTCCGCCAAAGGCGGACAAGCAGTTGGTACCCGCCTGCCATCGCCTAAGCCTATGTAGCTCAGTTGGTAGAGCACACCCATGGTAAGGGTGAGGTCATGGGTTCGATTCCCATCGTAGGCTCATTATTTATAATTTTATTCAAATTATGGAAAATACAAAAAATCCTTTTATGGAAAATACAAAAAATCCTTGGGAAATAGAATATAAAGGCAATTTGATTGCCATAGAAAAACATACAGAAAAGGGTTTCGAGAGGGCTGTTAGACCACCAGGAGTTAGGCTTATTTTAAAAAATACAGACGGAAAAATTTTAATTACAAAAGAATTTCGATCAGAGCAAGGTAAGCATGATTTTCGTTTGCCGGGTGGAAAAGTTTTTGATGATTTAAATTCTTATCTTGAAGTTAGGGGAAACGAAGAAAATTTAAAACAAGCGGTTTTAAATGCTGGTAACCTTGAGGCAAAACAGGAAGCGGGGATTGATGAAATAAAAAACTTAGAAATACTTTCAAAATCAGTTGCTGGAGCAAGTGTAGAGTGGGATTTGTATTACTTAACGGGTGAAATTCTAGAAGCAGGGAATCAGGATTTAGATGGTGACGAAAAAGAGCACGGCATAGAAGTTGGTTTATATTCAGAAGAGGAAATTTTAGAAATGTTAAAGTCAGGTCAAATATCAGAAGACAGAAGTGTCGGGGTTTTGTTCAGATATCTTTTAAAATAAAATTAAAAAATCCCCCGCGGTTGCAGGGGATTTTTTAATTAAGTATTAATACTTAACTGGGAAAGTATAATATTTTGTTGGACTTTCACTTGAATCAGCAGCATTCGCATCCTCAAGATAAACATAAATTATATCTCCAGAAAAATCTTCACTAACTGAATCAATTGTCACAGAAACAGGGAATGGGTTTGTGTTCATCCATTCTTCTCCTGCAGAGAATCCAACTGGTCCGGCTATAACATTTCCGTCTATATCTTTAAGTTTTATTGTTCCACCCATTCCTTCAAACTTAACCCAAGGACAAGAAAGGCTCGGAATAATTTCTCCTGTTATGGTTAGTGGGAATGTTACCTTGCTTAAAACTTTTGGACTTTGGACAGAGAAGGCACAACTTTTTAAGTCTCCTTCATTTATCACCAGAGCTGGTACGTCAAAAGTATAACCACTTGTAAGAGTGTCAGAGCTGTCAGTTTCTTCAATGTTTGGATTTTGAGGAACTGGAGCCTCAACATCTTTTTTTCCAATGAAAACTATTGCAAGAATTACAACAATTGCTACCCCAATTCCAACATAAGTTTTATTTTTTTTGTCTAATTTCATATGTTTTTCTAATCTTGTAATACCCCTATATTTTACCACTTTTGAAGATTTGCAAGCCATTCCCAAAAACTTGCTTTTCTTGTGCTATTGGCCTTGTTTTATAAGGATTTTTTGGTTTTTTGAGAGGACCTTTCACCATTCTGGTATAATCATCTCTAATGACAGAAGAGCAGATAAAAAATAGAATTGAAGAGATAGAGGCCGAGATGCAAAAGTCAGATTTTTGGTCTGACAAGAACAGAGCTCAGGCGCTTCTTCGCGAACTTCAGAATTTGAAAGACAAGAAAGAGGGTCTTGGAGAGTTTGATAAAGGAGGTGCTGTCTTTTCTATTTTATCTGGGGCAGGTGGAGATGATGCTGAGGATTTTTCTAGAATGCTTCTTGAAATGTATTATAAGTTTTTTGAAAAAAAGGGATGGAGATCATCTATTCGTTATAAAAATGAAAATGATCATGGAGGTTATAGAAATATAACTTTGGATATTGAAGGGAAAAATGTTTATGGGGAACTGAAATATGAAAACGGTGTTCATCGACTCGTGCGGATGTCTCCGTTTAATGCAAAAGCAAAAAGAAATACATCTTTTTGTTTAGTAGAAGTTTTACCTGTTATCAAAGCTACCGAGATGCCAGAATTAAAACCTGATGATTTGGAAATTGATTTTGCAAGAGGTGGAGGACCAGGAGGACAGAATGTTAACAAAAGAGAAACAGCGGTTCGTATTACACACAAACCCACAGGTATTTCTGTTCATGTAACAGAAGAGAGAACTCAAGAAGCGAACAAAGAAAGAGCCTTGTCTCTTATTGCTGGAAAACTTTGGAAAAAAGCAGAAGAAGAAAGACTTTCTCTAGTTGAAAGTATGCAGATAGCCAAGACCACTGATATAGAGTGGGGGAATCAGATTCGTTCCTACGTTCTTCATCCTTATAAAATGGTGAAAGACCATCGTACAGGACACGAGACTTCCGATGCAGATGGGGTTCTAGAAAAGGGAGACATTCAGCCATTCATTGATGAAATGAAGAATTATAAGGAGTAACTTTGAGGGCTTTTTGGATATGCTATAATTCTTTAGTAAATCTGAATGATTATTTTTCTGTCTTCCCACTATTTCCTAATAACTACCTGTCCGCGCCTGAAGTCTTAGACAATGGCGCGGACAGGCTAGTAGCTTATTTTTATGCTTTCTTTTGAAGATGTATCAAAAATTTATCCCGCTAAATCAATATCTCTTGAGGATATTAATTTGCGTGTAGAAGAAAGAGAATTTGTTTCTGTCGTTGGTCACTCCGGAGCAGGTAAGACAACTTTGATAAAACTTATTTTAGCTGAAGAGCGTCCTACTTACGGAAAGGTTCTTTTCAATGGAACAGATATCCATTCTCTCTCACATAATGATCTTATTAAGTTTCGTAGAAAAATAGGAGTTGTATTTCAAGACTTTCGTCTTTTGCCTAATCTAACTGCTTATGAAAATATCGCTTTTGCGATGGAGGCAGCTGGAAAAAGTGATGAAGAGATAGAGGCGGATGTTCCTCATGTTTTGGATCTTGTAGATTTATCAGACAAGCTTTACCATTTCCCAAATCAGCTCTCTGGTGGAGAAAAGCAACGTCTTGCTATCGCTCGCGCTATTATCAATCAACCAGAAATATTAATTGCTGATGAGCCTACGGGAAATTTAGACCCAGTTAACACTTATGAGGTTGTCCAAATTTTGAAAAAAATAAATGATCTTGGAACAACTGTAATCCTTACAACTCACAACAGAGGAGTCATTGAATCTATTGGACGCAGAGTTATAACATTAGAGAAGGGAAGGATTGTAAAAGACGATAAGGACGGAAAGTATATGATGTAGTAATATATTTAAATAAAGAGATGAAAAAGCAGAAAAATTATAAATTAATAAAAAGCACAAACGGTTACATTATTACCGCTAGCTTATAACTCCAATGGAAAGATTTCACATAAGAAGAATAATAAGAGCTGGAGTTGTTGGTTTCGTTCGTAACGGAGTTATTTCTTTGGCGTCGCTACTTACTGTAACCATAACTCTTTCAGTTTTAACTTCAATCGTCCTATCTAGAGCGGCATTGATTAATTCACTTGAACAAATAAAGGACAAGGTTGATATTACCGTTTATTTCGTTTCTAGTGCGGGAGAAGAAGAAATTCTTTCTTTGAAATCCGATATAGAGAAATTGCCAGAAGTAGAGACTGTTGGATATATTTCTGCAGAACAAGCCCTAAACGACTTTAAGATAAGACACGAAGATGATTACCTTACTCTTCAAGCACTTGAAGAATTGGATGAGAATCCGCTAGGGGCTTCTATAAATATAAAAGCAAAAGAAAGAGTGAAAATAATTCCATTCATAATTATTTAAATTAAAGTTATAGAGTTCTTGGCTATTTTTTTATTTGTAGATTTTTAAAA
>CALBMC010000084.1 GCA_937895685.1 uncultured bacterium
GCTCGACAAAATCCAGCTTCTTTTGGGCTTGGAAAGGGTGGAGAGTTGTTCTTGGGTATTATAATTATTCCATTGATAATATATGCGTCAGTTGTCGTGCTTCTTTTCTTGTCTGGATACACATCCACCTTTGGTTTTGAAAGTAGTTTAGCGAGAGTGATTTTTTGGATTTTGCTTGTACCAGGAGTTGCTTCTTCTTTTTTGTTTTTTAAAATTAGAAAATTTTTGAAAGGATTATCTAAAAAGGGAGATGATTTTGTAAACAAAAAAATAAATGACGCAAAAATAATAGAATCTGAAGTTATAGAAGAAGTTGTATATGAGAAAGAGTAAAAAAATTTTCTGGATTTTATTCGTTTTGCTTTTAGGAGCCCTTGGATATTTTTTATTTGGTGATTTAGGTTCTAATTCTGCAAGTGAAAATAAACCAAAAGAAGAAGTTGTATATAATTTTTCTGATTTGGAAAAAGGCTTTTTTGGTAAAGAAATAACTGGTTTATATATGTCTCCAAACGGCCGTTTTCTGGTTTATGGAATAAAAGATTCAGGAATAAAAGTATTTGATGGTCTAAAAAAACTAGAAAAAAATATAGCCTCTGATGATTATATTCAAGATGTGTCTTTTAAGGCTGACAGGGTTGTTATAACCTCTTCAAATGGTTTCTATTTTTTTGACGGAAAAACAGGGGAGACAATAAATATCCCTGGAAAAATAAAGAACGCTGTTATTTCAGAAGAGGCAGACCTTATCGCTTTTCAAGATGAAAAAAATATGAAGCTTTATAATATAAAAGAGAAGACAACAAGGGATCTTTCTTTTAGTGGTTTCGATACTCCTTATTTGTGGTTTGGTGATAACAAAAGAATTCTTGGAGCAAAAGATACCGGCAAAGAAATAAACGCAACTAGTCATGGTCAATTAATTTCTATCTATGACACAACATATGGTTCTTGGATGGATGTGGAGGTTTCTGAGATAACTAAAGTTTTTGAGGATATTTCTTGGACTTCGAAGGGCTTTAGCTTTGTTGCAAGTGGCAAAGAAGAAGCTGGGAAATTTGTTTTGGTTGGGATTATCGGAGAGGACAGGATTTTAAAGTTGAAAAACCTAACTGAAAATGAAATCTATACTTCATCGTCTGTTTATAAAAAAGTGGCAACAGTTTCCACTAGCTCAGTGTCTATTTTTGATTCAAAGGGTCAAAGCGCAGTTGATGCTCCTAGATCGGAAGAGCACACGTCTGAACTCCAG
>CALBMC010000085.1 GCA_937895685.1 uncultured bacterium
CTTCTAATTCTTCTAAATCATCTATAAGTTTTTCTAAAGATTCAGAAAAAGAGTCATCAACCGGAACAGTTGTTTCCGGCACAAAAGAATTATTTTCTTTTTTAAAAGCCCACAAAACAGAGCCAATTCCAGCAAGAGATGTTCCGTTTTTTGAAAGAACAAATTTTATTTCTTGAGCAGAACGATTTTTATTATCAGTTAGAGCTTCTATAACCAAACCAACTCCACCCGGTCCATATGCCTCATAAATTATTTTTTCGAGAGACTTTGTTTCGTTTGCCTTTGAAATTGCTCTTTCTATATTTTCATTCGGCATGTTTGCTTCACGGGCCTTTTCAATTGCTGCTCTTAGGTTTGGAGCTGTTTTGTCTCCACCAGATAGTCTTGCTTCGACAGAAATATTTTTTGATAGTCTAGAAAAAAGCTGGCTTCTTTTTCCATCCGCCACACCCTTCTTCCTTTTTATTTGTGACCACTTAGAGTGCCCTGACATACTTAATCTTTATTTGGATAGTCATAAGAGAGGTGCTCGTAAGCCCTTTTTGTTGCAACTCGACCCCTTGGAGTTCTTTCTATAAAACCTTCTTGCATTAAATAAGGTTCAATTACTTCCTCTATTGTTCCTTCTTCTTCGCTTGTTGCAGCGGAAAGGGTTGAGAGTCCTACTGGGCCACCGTTGAACTTTTCGATCATAGTTCTAAGTATTCCTCGGTCGACTTCATTTAGTCCAACTTCATCAACCCCAAGCAAAGAAAGAGCTTCTCGAACACATTTTTTATCTAAAGGGGTTTTGTTTACCTGGGCGTAATCTCTACATCTCTTTAAGAAATAGTTTGCAGTTCTTGGTGTTTTTCTACTTCTTATTGCAATTTCCTTTGCCGCTTCTTCTGGAATTTCAATTCCAAGAATTTGAGCCGATCTATTTATTATTTTTGAAATATCTTCTATTGAATAAAACTCAAGTCTAAAAACACCACCAGAAAATCTTGAACGAAGAGGGGAGGAGAGAAGAGATATTCTTGTGGTTGCGGCAATCAGCGTAAAATCAGGTAGATCTAGTTGGACGCTTCTTGCTGACGGTCCTTTTCCTATAACAATATCAATAACACCGCTTTCCATTGCTGGATAAAGAACCTCCTCAACCATTTTGTTTAGTCTATGAACCTCATCAATAAACAAAATATCTCCAGGAGATAGGTTTGTTAAGATTGAGGCGAGATCCCCGACTCGTTCAATTGCAGGACCAGAAGTTGATCTTATTTGTCTACCGGTTTCTTTTGAGATTAGGTGAGCCAAAGTTGTTTTTCCCAGTCCCGGTGGTCCGTAAAACAAAAGATGTTCTGCTGGATGACCTCTTTCATCGGCTGCTTTAATTAGAATCCTTACGTTTTTCTTTATTGTTTCTTGCCCAACATAATCATCCCATTTTCCAGGGCGAAGAGTCTGGTCTAGGTGACCATCTTCAACCGCTGTTTTGTTGTTTTTATCGGCTATTGACATTTTATTTTATATATGATAACCTGTTAGGGTAAATCATTTGAACATTAAAGATTATAGCACGGTGATATTTTGAGACGGTTTTTCCACTCAATCCACACCAATTCCACAAAAACACAGGTTTTTTACTCTGGCAAGTTTCTTAGGAATGTCTATAATTAAAAAGTAAACATTTTAAAAAAGAGAGGTATAAATCTCTAAGCAATCAGGTTTTCCTACGCGGCTACCCAAGGGACGCTCCGGTTTCGACTAGAGCCATCGTGCGATATGTCGCCACTTACAAGACTTAGTTTTGTAAGGATTGTTTAGAGATTTATCCTCTTTTTTATTTTCTCTTTGAGAAAAACCGTTAATTTTATTTTTTAAGTCCCGAATTCAAAAACACGATAATCCCGCTTCTGCGGGATTTCTCATCTCCGCCAGATGGGGCTGGCGTCCGATAGGTTTTTGAATGCGGGGCTCGGAGTTTTGGGAACAAGATAAATCAAACCTCTTCTTCAAGATAGACCACACTTCTGACTTCTTCTAGTGAAGTTATTCCAGTAAGCGCTTTTATAATACCGTCCTCTCTCATATCAAGAATTCCTTGTTTTTTTGAAATCTTTTTTATATCACGCTCGCTAGGGTTTTCGGGAATTATTTTTTCTATTTCTTCGTCCGTTAGAATTGCTTCAAAGATTCCAATTCTTCCTTTGTAACCAAGTCCGCCACATGCCTCACATCCAGGTGCTTCATACAAAACAAAAGGTGATTTTATTTTTTCTTTCCAGTCACCAACATCTTTTCCATTTTCTACTGCCTCAGAAATTATTTTCCTAACAATATTTGAGTCCTCTTCTTTTGGTGTTACTTCTTTTTTACAATGAACACAAAGTTTCCTCACAAGTCTTTGGGCCATTGAGATTGTTAGGGAAGAAACAAGTGTTTTTGGGTTAACCTCCAAATCAATAAGTCTTGGAATTACCCCTCCTGCATTGTTTGTGTGAAGAGTTGAGAAAACAAGATGTCCTGTTAGAGAAGACTCAACCGCTGTTTTTGCTGTTTCTGGGTCTCGGATTTCTCCAAGCATTATTAGAACCTGCTTGACCATTGGTTTTACCTAAAGCATTAAGATAATTTTGACGAGCTTGAGGATCGCTCATATTAACCGATTGGGTTAATGATTTTGGTTGAGGAGTCGGCATCATATTATATGTTTGCAATGGAATTAAATCTGTTTGAGGATTTTGTGAAA
>CALBMC010000086.1 GCA_937895685.1 uncultured bacterium
GAGAAAACCGCTTTTTCGTGGCTCTTTTCCATTCCTTCTGTAATGTCTTGAATCTTCTTTTCAATTGTTTTTGGCGTAATGTTATTTTTCTTGTTGTAATCAAGCTGAATTTTTCTTCTTCTTTCTGTTTCTCCTATTGCTCTCTCCATTGAACCAGTTATGTGGTCAGCATAAAGAATAACTCGTCCATTTATGTTTCTAGCAGCACGCCCAATTGTTTGAATAAGGGAAACTTCACTTCGAAGAAATCCTTCTTTGTCCGCGTCCAAAATTCCAATCAAAGAAACCTCTGGAAGATCCAATCCCTCTCGAAGTAAGTTGACCCCAACCAAACAATCAAACTCCCCTTTTCGGAGTCTCGTTAGAATTCTTATTCGATCAAGTGTTTCAACATCGCTATGAAGATACTCACTTTTTATTCCCTTGTCTTTCAAATAAGCCGATAGCTCTTCTGCCATTTTCTTGGTTAGAGTGGTTGCCAGAACCCTTCCTCCTTTTTTAATTTCAGAAACAGCTTCATCTATAAAATCTTGAACTTGCCCGCCATATTTTTGTTTTTCCAAAATTGGTCGAATCAAAACAACCGGGTCAATAAGACCTGTAGGACGAATAATTTGTTCAACTACTTGCGCGGAATTTTCTTTTTCGAAAGTTGCTGGAGTTGCAGAAGTAAATATCACCTGACCTACTCGTTCTTTAAATTCCTCAAAACGAAGAGGACGATTGTCTTTTGCAGAAGGTAAACGAAAACCAAACTCTACTAGATTGTTTTTTCGACTTGCATCTCCAGCATACATTCCACCAAGTTGAGGAATGGTAACGTGAGACTCATCAATCACAGTCAGGAATTCTGGAGATCCGTCCTTTGTGTGAGGAAAGTAAGACAGAAGAGTATCTGGTGGTTCCCCTACAGTTTTCCCAGATAAATGTCGAGAATAGTTTTCTATTCCAGAACAATATCCAACCTCACGAATCATCGCCAAATCATAATTTGTTCTTCTTTTTAATCTTTCTGCTTCCAATAACTTTCCTTCTTTTTCAAACTTTTTTAATTGTTGTTTCAATTCTTCTTTGATGGCTTTTACCGCATTATCTTTTGCCTCCCCAGGAGTAATGAAATGTTTTGCCGGAAAAAGAAAAATATCTTTTTCTTCACTAATTATCGTAGAAGAAACCGGATCAACTTTTCTTATACTTTCAACAATACCGCCTGTTATTGTAATTGAAAGCATAAAATTTTCAGAAACGGGCATTATTTCAACTTTATTTCCAATTGATCTAAATTGTCCGGGTGACAGATCAGCATTTGTTCTCTCAAAGTGTATTTTAATTAGTTTCTGCATCAAAACAGTTCTTTCAACTTTATCTTCAACTGAAACTCTCAAATTTACTTTTTGATACTCATCAGGATTTCCAAGACCATAAATACAAGAAACCGAAGCCACAATTATTACATCTTTGCGAGTAAGAAGAGACTGAGTTGTAGCGTGTCGAAGTCGGTCTATTTCTTTGTTTATTTGAGCGTCTTTTTCAATATAAGTATCGCTAGTTGGAAGATATGCTTCTGGTTGATAGAAGTCATAGTAAGAAACGAAATAATGCACGGCATGATCAGGAAAAAACTCCTTAAACTCACTGGCAAGCTGAGCGGCTAGAGTTTTGTTGTGGGCGATAACCAAAGTTGGTTTATTGTGTTCTGCAATAACATTAGCAATAGTGAAAGTTTTACCCGTTCCAGTAGCACCAAGAAGGGTCTGAAATCTGTGACCCTTGTCTAATCCCTTCACAAGCTCTTTTATGGCCTTCGGCTGGTCTCCAGCAGGTTTGAAGTTTCCTTTGATTTTGAAAATTTTGGACATTTTATAAATGAACTTTAACAGAATAAGAGGAAATAAAAAAGCCCCATTAAAGGGGTTATAAATTTGTAAGCAATTGAACACAATGCGAAAACCTTTCAGTTTTCATAATGGGCTCGCTTAACTCAAGGAAGGACTCAAACGTCTCAGAAAATCCAATAGGAAGATTTTCCAAATCCCGATAGTGTCTATAGCCATAAACGGTACCCGGAAAAGGTTTTTGGTTCTTTAAAAAGAGTAGCTCCAGCATTTCTCCCACCTTAGATATTATTATAATAGTGGAAAGGTTTCCGTTATTTTCCTTACAGGATTCAGTCGCAATTACTGCTTTTCGAAAAGATTTTTGAATTTCCTCAATTCTGCTTTTCCCAGGCTCAAAACTGGAAATATACATCTTGGCAGTTTTTTGTATATCTGAAAAAAGACCTTCCTCATCAACGGCAATCTTCATTATTGAAAGTTCAAAAAGAAGAACGGGATCATCTTTCATTCGCTGATCGAAAAAAAGTCGATTTCTAGTGATCAGTTGTAAATACCATCCCTCTTCTGTCTTTTCCTGATCCCCAACAATCTCCATATTGTCTGAGATGAAAAAAGCTTTTATGGTTTTTGACTCATTGTCCTTTATAAAAGCTGATCCGAGCCAGCCTTCCGCGTAAATTTTTTGTGAAAAATAATCCAAAAAAATTTTTTCGCCCACTTCGGGCGCAATCAGTGTTGCTGTATTCATTTGTGAAAAGTTTTCTAAACTTTAACACAAAAAGATGAAAAATCAATCTTTTGAAAAATCTTTTTTAAACTGATCAGCAAATTGATCAAAATTATCATTTAGAATCGCTTCTCTCGCCTCCTCTGTCAAACGAATAACGAATCGTAGATTATGAATTGAAGCGAGCGTTGAGGCTAGGATTTCCTTTGATCTAAAGAGGTGTGCCAAATAACCACGGGTAAAGTTCTTGCAGGTATAACAATCACAAGTCTCATCAACTTTGTCTTTACTCTCTTTATGAATTGCATTCAAAATATTTATTTCTCCTTCTCTTGTATAAAGACTTCCATTTCTTGCCTTCCTTGTTGGAGAAACACAATCAAAAGTGTCACAACCAGCTCTTATTCCGTCTAAAATATCAAGAGGCTCTCCAATACCAAGCAAGTGTCTTGGTTTATTTTCTGGAAGAATTTCATTAACCCAACCAACAGCCGAACCAATGTCTTCCTTATCAAAACTTCCGCCAACTCCATATCCATCGAAATCCATAGAGCCAAGCTCTCTTGCGCTCTCTTCTCTTAATTCTTTAAACCTTCCACCTTGCACAACGGCAAAAATAGAACGAGGATATTGACCAGGCTCCTTTTCAAAATCTTTTCTTAATTTATTAACTTCATCCAAACTTCTTTTTGCCCAGCGATGAGTTCTGTCCATTGCACTTTTCTGATATTCAAAATCCGCCACCGGACTAGTACACTCATCAAAGGCAAAGAAAATATCCGCTCCCAAGTTCCATTGAATGTTCATAGAAATTTCTGGAGTAAAACGATGGTGACTTCCATCTTTATAAGACTTGAAATCAACTCCCTCTTCATCAATCTTCGCAAGCGGAACATCAAGCCCAGGTTCTGGTTCTACTTCTTCCAAGTATTCACCTTTTGCAATCTTTGAAATCTTTTTTCCAAAAGCAACACCTAAAGAAAAAACTTGAAACCCCCCTGAGTCTGTAAATGTTGGACCATCATATCCCATAAACTCTCCTAATCCTCCAAATTTTTTTACAATTTTATCCCCTGGCTCAAGATACAAGTGATAAGTGTTAGCCAAAACTGCCTGAGCCGAAAGATCTTCTTTTATTTCTTTTGGAGTAAGACTTTTTACTGTCGCCTTAGTTCCAACTGGAATAAAAGCTGGAGTCAAAATATCTCCATGTGCAGTCGAAATTTTCCCCACACGTGAAAGACCTGGACCCTTTTTTTCTATTTTAAAAAATTCACTATTCATAAAAATTATTTTTTGATTGTAACAAAACGCAAAGATTCGATGTTTACGATTGGTTTGGCATAGATTGTTTGAGTTGGATCTCTTGGGTCAAAAGAAATATGAACCACTTCTGCAATTGGATAAAGTTCATCACTTGCTTTAAATATTTTCATTCCAGGGTATGCAGTAACCGCTCTACCAGCTTCAATTAAAAATCCGTTGTTTCCTTTTCCTTCAAGACTTATAGGAGTTCCATCCTCAAGTTTTGCTTCAAAAACTGAAGAAGGCGAAGTATACAAAGTAACTTCAGAGGTACTCTTATCAACGAAAGAAACTCTTCCTATTGGTGAATAACCAACAAAAACTTCTTCGTTAACAAGAACTCCGTCCTCTTCTCCGACAGAGACAATTATAGAACCAAAAGGACTAGCACCGCTTCTTGTTAAAACTTCAGCGGAAATTCCGAAAACAGAATCTTCTTTATATTTTTTCAAATCTAATTCCTCTTCTAAGACAGCCACCTTGGATTTCAACAATTCATTTTCTGATTTTATAGATTGATTCTCATTAAACAAATCTTTTTTTGCGTCAAAGAATACTCCAATATTTTGTAAACTTGTTCTTAAACTATTTCCTATATGTGAAAAAAGTGGAATAGCTCTAAAAATCGGAACTCGAAGAGCTGAGAGAATAATTATTACAATGAAAAATAAAATAACCTTATAGAAAATAGAATTTCTATTTCTTTGTTTTCCAAAGCTAATAATTGTCCTTGCCATCTTCTGTGAAAACTAAAACTTCCCTATAATTTTCAACATCATCAAGAATTATTCCAGTTCCTCTAGCTACAGCAGTAAGAGGATCTTCAGCAACAAAAACTGGAACCTTCATTATTTCAGAAAGTAATGAGTCTATTCCTCTAAGAAGAGCTCCTCCTCCAACCAAAACTATTCCCCTCTTCATAACGTCAGACAAAATTTCTGGAGGAGTTGTTTCAATCACTTCTTTTATTCCTTCAATTAGATTTGTTATAGATGGAGCAATCGCCTCTTTTATGTCAGCGTCTGTTATTAGAACTTCCCGAGGAAGACCACTAATCAAATCTCTTCCTCTAACTGGTAATTCTGAAGCTTCATTTTCAACAACAGTAGCCAGGGCAAGCTTTACAGCTTCAGCTGTTTTTTCTCCAATCAAAAGTTTAAATTCTTCTTTGAGATAAGAAATTATATCTGAGTTCAATTTATCACCAGCAATTTTCAGACTCTTTGAGCGAACTATTCCTCCTAAAGATATAACAGCAATGTCAGTTGTCCCTCCTCCAATGTCTATAACCATAGATCCAACTGGTTCTTTGATTGGCATTCTAATTCCAATAGCAGAAGCCATTGGTTCTTCAACAATATAAACTTCTCTTGCACCTGCGCTCCTTGCAGCATCATAAACAGCTCTAGTCTCTACGTTTGTTATTCCAGTTGGCACACCTACGACAACTCTTGGACGAAGTAATTTTTTTGAAATTTTTTCTGCTTTGTTGATTAGATAAGTAAGCATTTCTTCTGTTACTTCGAAATCAGAAATAACTCCATCAACAATTGGTCGAACAGCTTTTATGTGACCTGGAGTTCTTCCAAGCATTTCTCTTGCTTCGGTTCCTACTGCCACGATCTGATCAGTCTTTGTGTTTACTGCTACAACAGAAGGCTCGTTGATAACAATTCCATGACCCTTCAAATAAACGAGTGTGTTAGCAGTTCCAAGATCAATACCAATATCATTTGAAAATCTGTTTATAAATTTCTTGAACATAAAAAATTAGTAAGCTTTCGCAAAAATTACTCTACCGGATGAAGGGTTTCCTGTCTTAATACAAACTCCTGTTTCTTCCTCTCTGTTAAATGCAATACATCTTATTGTCGCACCTATTTCTTCTTTTATTTTGTTTTCTGTCTCAGAAGTTCCATCCCAGTGTGCCAAAACAAAATTACCGTCTTCAATTTCTTTGGCGAAATCATCCCAAGAATCAACTATTTTTGTTTTTTCTTTTTGGAATTCTAATGCGCGATTAAAAAGATCTGTTTGAATTGTATTAAGAAGAACTGGAATTTCTGTAGATATATTTTTTATCAAAATATCAGACTTCTCTCCCGTGTCTCTACGAACAACAACAATCTTTTCAGCCAATAGATCTTTTGGTCCAATTTCAATTCGAAGTGGTACACCTTTTCTTTCCCATTCATAAAACTTTTCACCCGGTCTAAGATCTCGCTGATCTATTTTAGAACCATAACCAATCTGTTCAATTATATTTTTAATTTTTTGAGATTCTTCTATAGTTTTTTCATCTTCCCCTTTCCCTAAAAGAATTGGAATAATAACAACGGCAGTTTGAGCCATCTTAGGTGGTAGAACCAATCCCTTGTCGTCACTGTGGGTCATTATAAGTCCTCCAATTGAACGAGTTGAAAGTCCCCAGCTAGTTTGCCAACCAAACTTTAATTCGTTGTTTTCATCCAAGTATTTAATATCAAAAGCCTTGGCAAAATGATCTCCAAGGTTATGAGAAGTTGCAAACTGCAAAGCCTTTCCATCTTGCATCATTGCTTCACAAGAATAAGTTTTTAAGGCTCCGGCAAATTTTTCAGATTCTGTTTTTTGACCAAGTATAACTGGAATTGCCATATAGTTCTCAGAAAAATCTCTATAAACTTCTAGCATCATTTTAGCCCTATCATCAGCATCTTTTTCATCTTTGTGAACAGTGTGTCCTTCTTGCCACAAAAACTCTGTAGTTCTAAGAAATAGTCTTGTTCTCATTTCCCACCTAACCACATTGGCCCACTGGTTTATAAGAAGTGGCAAATCTCGATAAGAGTGTACCCAACCAGAAAAAACTTCATACATTATTGTTTCTGAAGTTGGTCTAATTACAAGAGGCTCTTCAAGTTCTTTACCTCCGGCGTGAGTTACAACAGCAACCTCAGGAGCAAAACCTTCTACATGATCCGCTTCTTTTTTTAATAACCTTTCTGGAATAAGTAATGGGAAGTAAGCATTCTCAACTCCAGTTTGTTTAAATTTTTCATCCAAAACTTTTTGGATTCTTTCCCAAATTGCATAACCATATGGTTTTATAACCATTGAACCCTTAGCTGGACCATACTCTGCAAGCTCAGAAGCTTTTATGATATCCAGATACCACTCGGAATAATCTTCACTTCTAGGAGTTATATAAAAGGAGTCCCCGCCCTTTTCTTGGCTATTAGTTTTAGACATATATAAGAAGATATTATCCTAAAAACTCTCTATTTACAATCATTTAGAAACCTACTTGAATTTTTCCTTATTTCTGTTATATTAAAGGAAGTTCCGTGGGATAAATCGGAACCCTCGAAAGAGGGTATTTTATTTCACTTTTTATCTTGTCAGGAAGCTGAAATGCTTATGAACGGAACAACTCTTCAGTCGTGGAGAGTTATTAATTAACAAACAGTCCCTAGAGGACTAAATTTAAGAACAAATTATGCAACACACAGTTGATGAATTGGTTAAAGCTGGTGCGCAGTTCGGATACAAAAAGGCTCGACGCCATCCGTCTATCGCCCCATTTATATACTCAACCAAAAATGGAGTAGATATTATAAACCTAGAGAAGACAATCGAATCTCTAGAAGAAATGAAAGAATTTCTAGGAACACTAAAAGGTAAAAATGTTCTTTTCGTAGGAACAAAACCTGAAGCAGCAAAAGTTATAGAAAATTCTGCAATGAAAACAGGTTCACCTTTCGTTAGCCAAAGATGGGTTGGAGGACTTCTAACTAACTGGAGCGAAATGAAGAAAAGAGTTTCTAGACTCGTAGATTTCAAAGAAAAGAGAGACAAAGGAGAACTAGGTATTTTTACAAAAAAAGAACAACTAGAAATAGCGAAAGATATAGAAAGAATGGAAGTAAACTTCATCGGAGTAGTTGGAATCGAAAAGCTTCCTGACGCCCTTGTTGTAATTGATCCAAAGAAAGAACATGTAGCCGTAAAAGAAGCATTTCAACTAGGAATTCCTGTTGTAGCACTTGCAAATACAGACTGTAACATCCGAGGAGTTCGAGTTGCCGTTGTAGCAAATGACGCCAGTGTCCCAAGTATTGAATATTTTATGAGCATAGTAACTGAGGCGCTTTCTCAATAAAAAAAGCAAATAAAAATGATAACAGCAGATGATGTAAAAAAGCTTAGAGATGTAACAGGAGTTTCTGTTATGCAATGTCGTAAAGCTCTTGAAGAAGCAGAGGGAGACTTTGATAAAGCAAAGAAGATCCTAGAAAGAAACCAAGGAGCAGCTGCAGCTAAAAAGGCTGACAGAGCAACAAAAGACGGACTTGTTGTTGTTTTAGAAAAAGACAACAAAGCAGTAGGAGTTGAATTACTTTGCGAAACAGATTTCGTTGCGCGAAATGAAGACTTCATAAAAGGAGCAAATGACATCGCAACAAAAGCACTTGAAGGAGGAGTTGAAGAAGCTAAAAAATCTGCTGAAGAAGTTATTCCTATGTTGATCCAAAAGATTGGAGAAAATATCCAATTAGGAGACGTTATAGAAGTTTCAGCTGACAATGTTGGATTCTATATTCATGGAGGCAAAAAAGCTTCAATAATAGGACTAAAAGGAGGAAGCAAAGAGCTTGCGAAGGACATTGCAATGCATGCCACAGCAATGGGACCAAGATACATAAGAAAGGAAGATATAAACGAAACAGACAGAGCAGAAATGCTTGCGGTCTTTGAAAAAGAAGTAGAAGGATCTGGAAGACCAGATGATATAAAAGCTAAGATGCTTGAAGGAAAAATGAATACTCACTTCGGAGCATTAACACTTCTCGACCAAGCTTTCATTAAAGATGGAGACAAAACTGTTAAAAAGCTTTTGGAAGAAAAGGGCGCAGATGTAGTATCATATACTTATCTTTCAGTCGGTTTATAAAAAATCAAAATGTGGGCATTTATAATAATCTTTTTAATATCTCTACTTGCTCTTGGACTCTTAATTTGGGTTCAGTCTTTGAAAATAAAAAAAGGGATTATTGTAGACACAAATAACTTTGACCTTTCACAACTAGAAGATAAGTTTTTCAAGAAATCAAAAAAACTTGGAAAAATAACCAAGCTAATAATAAAAGCCTTGGTTATGATGCTAATATTCAAACTTGTAAAAAATTGGGCAAAGTTAGTTGGAAGCGTTAATGCTTATGTAAGAAGAAAATACCCACACATCTCTTATGTTCTAGGAGAAAGACCAAAAACAGACATTGAAAAAACAGCTCCCTCTTCTGAATTCTTAACAAGTGTTAAGGACCACAAAGAAGAGATCAAAAAAGGGATGAAATAATTTCCCACTTGCTGAAAATCGTTTTATGAAATAAAATGGTTTTCAGCCCACGCCACTTTAGCTCAGTTGGTAGAGCAACGCTTTTGTAAAGCGAAGGTCCCCGGTTCGAGTCCGGGAAGTGGCTCCAAAAGATTAAAGTAAATAAAACTAAGATCTCAAAATGGTAAAGGTCCCCGGTTCCCTGTCCGCCTTTGGAGGAGAGTCCGGGAAGTGGCTCAAGGATTAAAAACCCCGCGTTAAGCGGGTTTTTTAATACCAAACAAAAAAGGCCTATTTGGCCTATCTCTTACGAGTTTTTTTGGCAAAAAATCCTTTTCGGAATTTGCCATTTTGAGAATTTTGATTTTTTTTCGGGTTAATTTTTTTGCCACCCTTGTTGCCCTTATTTAAGTGCAACTTCATAAACTCTTTCGTTCTTCCTCCCATTGTTTGAAATTTTTCTTTAATATACCAGAAAATATTGTTTAGTCAAATATATCATTAAACATCTCCATAAAAAGAATTGGGTCTGTTTGCTCCCCGAAAATTCTAATTCCAAAGTGTAAATGTGGACCTGTTACATTGCCAGTACTCCCCGTTTTACCAATCAGTTGTCCAGCGGTCACCCTCTCTCCTTTCTTAACCAGAAAATCAGATTGGTGAAGATAAAAAGAAAGAATCCCAGCCCCATGATCAACCACCGTGGTTCGACCATAACGGAAGAATTCTCCCACCTCAACAACGACTCCATCACCTATCGAATAAATCGGAGTTCCGGTATTTGCAATAAGGTCAATCCCTTTGTGCCACCAAACTTCTTCACCATTTTTTCTTAACTTGGCATACCAAGAATAGATAGTCATCTCAGTAAGTGGGTCAACGAGCCTTCCACTAAATAATGGCTCATATTTATGTACCAAACACAGAGAATCAAAATATCTCTCAACAATTTCTGATTTGATTTCAAACTCAGTTTTTATTGTGTCTTCTTTTGTCTCCCCCGGTCTGTCTAAAACTTCAAACATTGCGATTTCATTTCCCTCTTCATCACAAACATCATAAGAACCAATTCTAGCGTCGAGGTCCGGTGACCAAAAAACATATCTTCCTCCGTTCACTTCGATAATCGGCAAAAAGTC
>CALBMC010000087.1 GCA_937895685.1 uncultured bacterium
GTGCTCGGCAGGCAGTTGTATGTCATCTGTCCTCGGATTGATGAACCTGACCCAGAAAAAGAAATGGCGCTCCAATCAAAGTCAGTAACAGAAGAAGCCAAGCGTCTCAAAAAAGAAGTTTTTCCTGACAAAGAGATCGGCATTCTTCACTCGAAAATGACAAAAGAAAAAAAAGAAGCGGTAATGCAAAGCTTTGCAAACAAAGAGATCGATATACTCGTTGCAACTTCAGTTATTGAAGTCGGTGTCAATGTTCCCAATGCTACTATGATCATTATCGAGGGTGCAGAACGTTTTGGCCTCGCACAGCTTCATCAACTCCGAGGGCGCGTTATGAGAAGCTCCGATCAGCCGTATTGTTTTTTGTTTGCCGATGCAAAGACAGACAAGACAGCAGACCGTTTACACGCACTCAAAACTGCAAAGAACGGATTTGAACTTGCAGAACTCGATCTTACATTGCGAGGAGCGGGTGAACTCGCAGGCGGCAAACAATGGGGTATCACCGACCTTGGCATGGAAGCGATCAAGAATCTAAAGATGGTGGAAGCTGCCCGAAAAGAAGCAAAAGCAATTATAGAAAAAGGAAGTCTTGCCGACTTCCCTCTCTTGGAGAAAAAAATAAACGAACGGAAAACGGAAGTGCATTTTGAATAACTAAATAGGTTCAGAAACTATAAGCTCCGGTAGATGCTTTGTCACAAACTCAAGTAAAAACTGTGAGTTAGGAATAACAAAATAATCCTTCTGGAATTCAGAAATATCGTACCCGCGTGCATCCATGAGTTCTTTGTAGACTTGTTCTGGCGTCATATCTTTTAGGAAATGACGCCTTGGTTTGTCGCTCTCCACAGAGTAGGGTTCTTCACCAAGCGACGAGACAAGTCCTGGACCATCAGCAAGCACGTTGCCTTCGTGTTCGATAAGCTGGAATTCAAACAAAAACCAGTGTATCGCTTCCATGCGTGCAAGGATCTCTTCGTTGTAATCAAACTTTTTCGCAAGCATGCCAAATTCATGAAGCGCATCCGCGTATGCTTGACTGCCTGCAAGTACTCCGAGATGTCCCACAACTTCATGCACCATATCTGGAAGTGGTGTGTAATCAATATCTTTGAGTGCTCTTAACCATACGGTCGAAGGAAAGTACCGCTTGGTATAGCCAGCACAAAGAATGCCAATGTCGAGGACTCCTTGGCACACATAGACTTGCCAACCAGTCGCATTTTTTAGATTTGTGCTTATCGTTGGAAGGTGAGGCACGGCGTCTGGAATAAGACCAAGTTTCGCGATTCCTACTTTTACATCCGGATGTGCATACTTTGAAATCACTGGTTCCAGTCGTGTGAAAAGTTGGCGCCAGGTCTCCCTATTTTCATCAGTATACAAACTATAATCTTGAGCAATATCGAGCGGCACCTTGATAAGCGCTTCGAGCTCAGCTTCTTTGGCGCTGAGCGATACTGTTTGTGTCATGGGATAATTATCTCTCTTCTAAAGAATTTGTAAAGGAAAAATGAAGGGTTTATATACAGAAAATAGTCCGCCCTCTTGGATTCTCGTCTTCAACGACACGATCCGCTGACCGCCAATGCCCCCGACAGTAATTCGTATTTATAAAATAGTCCGCCCTCTTGGATTCGAACCAAGGACCCCAGAGGTATAAGCTCTGTGCTCTAACCAACTGAGCTAAGGGTGGTTAATTTCTACGTTACCTATCTTACTATATTAAACAATTTTTATCTCTGTGCCCTAACCCCTGTCCGCCTATGGAAGAAACTGGGTCCCGACGAAGTTTTTTCTTGTCGGGACCCCGTACCCCCGCTAAAGCGGGGCGTCGGGGCTAAGGGTGGTTAATTTCTGACCTATATTCAACCAGCTCTGGTTGAAATATGTTTTTGTATGTATCATACTAACCTATATGAAAAAATATTTCAATGAGTTTAGAGAATTTGCCATGCGAGGCAATGTCCTTGATTTAGCAGTTGGAGTTATCATCGGAGGAGCCTTTGGTAAGGTTGTTTCGTCACTTGTTTCTGATGTGATAATGCCCCCGATTGGAGTTTTGATTGGAGGGGTGGATTTCACTGATTTGTCAGTTGTTATAAAGGACGCAGGCGTATCTGAAACAGGGGAGGCAATTCAAGCGGTATATTTAAATTATGGATCTTTCATTCAAACAATTGTTGATTTTACAATAATTGCTATAGCTGTTTTCTTAATGATAAAAGCAATAAACAAACTTCATAAGAAGGAAGTTGCGCCTGAGTCGCCGGCTTCACCAAGCGAAGAAGTTCTACTTCTCAGAGAGATAAGAGATTCTCTAAAAAAATAAATTTGTTTTATGAAAGGAGCCCCGAAGAGGGCTCCTTTACATTTAGGCTCAGTTTATGTAATCTTTGAGCAAACTTTTAAAATATGAATACTAATAGACAAAAAGCGCTTTCTTTTCTTAATGAGCTAGCCTCAAGAAATTTAGAAGAAGTTCAAAATTATTCGAAGTACAAAGAAGAGGACAAAAGAACTTGGCGGAAATTGTTTGAAAATCAAATGCGTCAGGCCCCTTTTGTGGCCCACAGTGCTTTTATTTCGGGTCTTACAAAACTTGAAATAAATGGAAATATTCCAAAATTTGAAGATGTTCATTCTGCTCTTCGCAAAAATTCAGGTTGGGGAATCTATGTTTGTCACGGCACATTGGAAGACTCTGTATTATATGCAGGATTGGCATCGAAAATGTTTCCGGTGACTAATTTTTTTAGATCTGCTGAAGACTGGACGTATACGCCAGCGCCGGATATGTTCCATGAAATCTATGGACATCTGCCGATGCTTAATCATCCTGAATATGGAGAACTTCTCAAGCTTTTTGGAGAAATTGCGGAAGAGTTTGATTATCAAGAAGAGGTAATTAAGATGCTCCCACCTCTGTTCTGGTTTTTGGTGGAATTTGTTTTAACTTACGAACATGGCCAGCTAAAATGTGCCGGTCCGGGGATCTTGAGTTCTGTGAATGAATTACTTTATTGTGTTCATTCGGAAAAGCCGACCAGGCATATGATTGGCCAAAGTGAGGAGGCTATGAAAAAATCAATAAGGCAAATAATTCCAACAGAATACGATATTGAAAATTTTCAGCACGAATATTTCGTGGTCCAAGGGTTCTCCCACTGGAAAGATTTAATACTTTGTATTCCAGATGTTATAAGAGAACGGGTTTAAAAACCCGTTTTTTGTTTATTCAAAATGAGTGGCTTTTCGCTCGCTCATAACCTGCACGATTTTTTCGTGCTTTTTTAATTCTGGATCTTTTTCTATAATTTCCTTTGATTCTTTTCTGGCTGCTTCAACCATTTTTATATTTTTTATTGCTTCCATCGCCACGTCAGAAACCCCCCATTGTTTTGTTCCCGAAAGCTCTCCGGCTCCGCGTTCCATAAGATCCATTTCAGCAAGTTCAAATCCGTTCTTAGCATCCTTCAGTGCTCTTAGTCTTTTTTCTGTTTTATCACTTTTTGACTCAGAAAAAATATAACAATATGGCTCATACGAGCTACGCAAAACACGTCCACGAAGTTGGTGAAGTTGTGCTAGTCCAAATCTTTCTGCTCCTTCAATGATTATAGTTGTTGCATTTGGGACGTTTACTCCAACTTCAACAACAGAAGTTGCCACTAAAATTTGAGTTTCATTATTTGCAAAGTCTTCCATAGCAGATTCCTTTTTTTCTTTTGTCATTTTGCCGTGTAGAACCCCAATCTTGAATTCTGGGAAAATATTTTTTGCTAGTCTGCGAGCCTCCATTTCTACAGACTTGGCCTCAACCGCCAGTTCTTTTGTTTCGTCAGGCTCATTGATTCTAGGGCAGATTACATATAACTGTCTTCCTTCTTTTAGTCTTTTCTTTATGTCTGCATAGATTTGAGCTCTTTCTGCGTCAGCAGATAGTAAAGTTGTTACAGGCTTTCTTCCTTTTGGTAAATCAGTCAGAAGGGTTAAATCTAAATCTCCATAAATTGTTAGTGCCAAGGTTCTTGGTATTGGAGTTGCCGTCATGGAAAGAAGGTGAGGAACGTGATTATCCTTTTTTGCTAGCGCCAATCTCTGGGACAAACCAAACCGATGTTGTTCATCAATTATTACATAAGCCAAATGTTTGAATTTAACAGTTTTCTGAATAAGGGAGTGAGTTCCAATGACAATCGCTATTTCTCCATTAGCTACCCATTTCAGAAGTTGTGCTCTTGAAATGTCAGTCCAGCCCCCACTAACTTTAGATGGAAACTTTTTGCAACCGGAAGAGGTTATCAGGGCGATTTGAATTGGAAGATGTTTGAAAAATTGGATAAAGGATTCAAAGTGTTGAGTTGCAAGTATCTCTGTTGGTGCCATATAAGCAATCTGTAAATTTCCAAAGTCTTTTCCATTTGGTCTTGAGGTTGCAACAAGATATGAAGTTGCTGCTGCGACAAAAGTCTTTCCACTTCCTACATCTCCTTCGAGTAATCTAGTCATCGGCTCTCCTTTTTCGAAGTCTTCTATAATATCTGTTATTGATTTTGTTTGAGATGGGGTAGGAGTAAAATCGAATCTTCCAATAAATTCTTTTAATTCTTTTTTATCTATTCGAACGTCATAAGATGGACTTGCTTTGTATTTTTTTCTTTCCAAACCTTTTTCGATTTGTATTAGAAAAACTTCTTCAAAAGCAAATCTTTTCCTGGCAGCCATTGCGTGATCTTCTTTTTTCGGGGAATGAATCCAGATGAAAGCCTTTGATTGTTCTGGCAGGTTGTATTCTTTTAGTATTTCTTCTGGAATTGGATCTACTATTTTTTCATGAGCTCCTTTTTCAAATATCCTCATCATCGCATGATAGAGCCATTTAGAAGACAGACCACTCGTCTCTCTATATACTGGATAACGATATCCGCCACCTGGAGCTTCTGTGTCTTTGAAAAGAGAATCGTGTGTATCAATTGGCATATCTTTTATTTTTTCAAATTCTGGATTTGAAAGTAATAAGCCACTTTTTCCTTTTGAGATTTTTCCTGTTAGTTTAACTAGAGATCCTTCGGGAATCATTTTGGCAATATAGACTTGATTGAACCAAATAACTTTTATTTTTCCGTCCTCATCTTCAAGTGTTCCTTCTGCCATTCCGACTTTGGTTCTAAAAGATTTTTTTATTTTTATCCCAGACATCTTTCCATATATTGTTGCAACTTCTCCGTCTTCGAGCTCAGATATTTTTCTAAGGCTAGCAATATCAGAATATCTGGAAGGGAAGTAGTATAAAAGATCTCTTATTTTAGAGAGTTTTAATCTGTTTAGTGCCGCTTTTGTTTTTTGGTCCAGACGGAAGTGTTGATCGATTGGGTCGTTTGGTTGCATTAATTAGAGTATAAACGAAAAAAGCCCTGACCGATAATTGTTTCTGTCAGGGCTTTCTTTTAATCAACCACCACCTTTCCTTTGAAAGATGAATTTAGATGATTGTGGTAGCTAAATGTTCCGTCTTTTGTGAATGTAAAACTCCAAGAGTTTCCGTTTGCAGTAGAAATTCCAGCATCAAATTCTGGGTTTTCATTGTGTATTGGGTGAGGGTCTGATGCAACCCACATTCCTTTTCCGCTTTCATTTTTGAAAACAACAGTGTCTCCAATTTTTATTTCTATAGTTGAAGGCGAGAATCCCTCTGATCCGTATACAACTTCATAAGTAGAAGGGGTTGTTTGTGTTGATTCTGTTTCTGTAGAGATTTCTGTTGTAGTGACAGTCTCCTCGGTTACTTGTTCATTTTTAGTTTCTTCATTCACTGGAGGATTTTCTTCTTTTGAGTTTCTGAAAGATAGAAGGCTGGCAATTAAAAGGGCTAAGACTACAAAAATATAAATTATGTTTTTCATTTTAACCGATTATGCTTTTTATTTTTTCAACTAATTCGTCTAGAGTGAAGTTTGATTTAATCATGAATTCAGTTGCGCCAAGTCCTTTTGCTCTTGTGATGTCTTTTTCTTCACCTAAGTTTGAGAAAACAATAACTGGAGTTTTCTCTAGTCCTTCTACTTTTCTGATTGATTCTAGAGCTGTAAAGCCATCAATGTTTGGTAGAAGTAGGTCAAGAAGAATAATCATTGGTTTTTCTTCTGTTGCCACTTTTATGGCTTCTTCTCCATTAGTTGCAGTTGATACTTTATATCCCTCGTCTGATAATTTACCAGCTGATAATCCTCTTAGAAAATTATCGTCTTCAACAATTAATACTGTTTTTTGTCCTTCCATAGTGTTTTTATTATACTCTTTTTAATCTAATAGAGGAATAGTGAAATAAAAGGCTGTTCCTTTTCCTGATTCACTTTCGAACCAGATTTTTCCTTTATGACGTTCAATTATCTGCTTTATTGTATATAGTCCAAGTCCTGAACCAACTTCTTCCTTTTCTTTGGCATTGGTTGCCCTGTAGAACTTTTCAAATATTTTAGGTTGTTCTTCTTTTGGTATTCCAATTCCAGTATCTTTTATTGAGAGTTCTATTTCTGACCCTTTCTTTTCAAGTCCGATGAAAACTCGATCGCCCTTGTTTGAATACTTTATAGAGTTCTCTATTAGGTTCTGAAGGACAACTCTTATTTTTTCCTTGTCACAGTTTATGAAAATTTCATTTTCTTCTGGTTTTAGGAATATCATTTCAATTCCTTTCTTGAAGGATTCTCCGTGAAAATCAAAAACAGTTTCATCTATAAGAGAAACAATCTCTTCTTTTCTCATTGTGTAAGTTATAGAAGAATCTTCTGTGTGGTTTAGAGAAAGCATTTCGTTTACAAGTAGAACCATTCGATCGTTATTTTCATAAGCTTTTTTCATAAACCCTTCTTGTTCAGAAGAAAGTTTGCCAAAGTCTCCGTCTAAAAACATTTTCAAAATCCATTTGATTGCAGAGAGCGATGTGCGAAGTTGGTGGGCAGCGATTGAGATCCACTCACTTTTTGTAGAATTCAATCGACGAAGTTCCTCGTTTTCTTTTCTAAGTCCTTCTATTGTGTCGGGTATATTTTTTTCATCCATATGCCCTAAATTATAACAGGCTAATAGAATTCTAAGAAGAACTATAAAAGCCCCGTATTCTCGGGGCTTTTATAGTTCATAGGTTTAAATTATGAAAGGTGTTTTGAAACGAGCTTTGTCATTTCGAACATTGAAACTGTCTTTTTACCTCCGAACACTTTTAGAAGCGCTGCGTCAGCGTTGATGTTTCTTTTGTTTGTAGGATCTTGAAGATTGTTCTTCTTGATGTATACCCAGAGGGCTTTAACAACCTCACTTCTTGGCATAGGTCCTTTTCCAACAACAGCTGCGAGTTCTTCGCTTATTGTCATTGGCTTCATAAATGCGCTATTTGCTTTTGCTTGTGGCATATCTTTATCTTGTTATATTAATAACTAAATTTAATTATACTATACAAATTGGCAAATATAGCAAGTTTTGAACCTTTTTGTGGAGAGGGGGAGACTCTATGGTTTGTATGTATCTCTGGTATTTTTGGAGGGGGAAACATCGAAAATCTCCTTTGGTTTAAGGATTAAAAGTCCACGAACTACTCTTTCTGGTAGTGTTTCCTTTATCCAAGTAACTGCCTTTTCGAATTTATCTCCATTTTCTAAATATTCAATTTCACCTTTGATTTGGAAACCCATCATATCGAGCCAGCAGACGAGAGAGACTTCGGGATTTTCTTTTATATTTTGGAGAGTTTTGTCCATGAAATAATTGATAAGCCAGATTTCATTGTCTAAAATTTTGATTGAAGAAACCGGAACAACATTGATTCCATTTGGTCCGTATGTAGCAAGAGCTTTGGATTTGGCATTTAATATAAAGCTTTTTAGAAAATCATCTATTTGCATATGTTGATTATAACTTTGCTCAATAAACATTACTAGAAAAGCTTCGATGGTTAAAGAAAGCACATCGCAGACTTAGACAGACAAAATATTAATAAAATGATAAAATATAGAAATTATATGGATTCTTTAGGTGAAAATAAACCGCTTGTTGGTGGAGAGAAAAAGATTGAAGAATATGTCAATCGTATAAAAAACGGAGAATCTAAGGATTCTATTTTTCAAGGTTTGCCAGAATCCTTTAAATCGGGTATTGAGAAAAAACTAGCCGAAACATCAGAAGAAAAACCAGAGCAAGGGGTAAGTGAAATTCCTGCACAATATAGAGGTTTAGATTCTGAAACTCTTGATTTTATTTGGACATTTCCTGAATACGTCGATCAGGAGAAAACGAAAGAATTAAAAGAAAAGAAGGCAAGGGTGCTGTCTGCATTGCGAGAAAAAGAATCTGCGGAGAAAGCAAAGGAAGAAAGACATCAATCTGATCAGCAGAAGATTGCAGAATTAAGGGAACAACTAGGGATTTCTAAACCTATTGAAACTAAGGAAAATCAAGAAAAACCGCCTGCTGTTTCTAAGCCAGAAGAATTACCTTCATTGAGTATCGAAGAAAGGAAAAAGTTACACGGCTGGACTGCTAGCTATGAATTGGCAAAAATTGCAAAACAACAAGGAATAGATTTATCAAAAATTTCCAGAGAAGAATATGTTGATTTTGCAATACAAAACTCTTTGGCTATTGATGATGATCAATTGAGGGTTGCGCCGTGGCAACGCATGGGCACATCTGTTGAAGAAATTGTTTTAGCGAATAGAGAAAGAAAAGCACAAATTAAAGAAGAATCAGAAAAAGCATTTGCAAAATTTTGTTATGAGATGCAACAAAAAGCAGGACAAGAAAATCGTTTTATTTCAGAAAATATAAAAGTGCGGCAGGGAACTAAAGATTCTAACTCCTGGTTGTTTTTTGGAATAAACAACGGGGCAGGAGAAAAAAGTAATGAAATTTATAAGTCATACGTTTCCGTGAAAGATTTAAACACTCTTACGCCCGAAAGATTTACTCAATTTATGATTGCGCTTCGAGATGCAAAATATAATGGAGATATCAAAATCTTTCAAGATTTATCAGAACAAGGTGTTCGCTTAAATGATCAAATTGTTATGCATGGCAGTTCGCAGTCAGACGCTGAACTTGGTTTGCAAGTTGCTGAGCAGTTTTTTGGTGCAGAATTAGACCAGAAAAGTGTTGGTAAGGATGAAGTTATTGAAGGGGAAAATAAAAGTTATAGTCAAATTCTAGCTAAAAAAATATTAGAAGCCGTAAATTCTTCAGAAATAAAAACTAAAACTTAAATGTTTTTGGTTCGGAAATAATATTGGATATGTTGCGGAGCCGGCGAGATTCGAACTCGCGAGGGCTTTTACACCCTGCCTCTTTAGCAAAGAGGTACGTTAGACCACTCTGACACGGCTCCATTTGTTTAATTTAGCAATTTTTTAAAAGCGTTGCCACCTTTAAAAGATTTTATTCTTTTTTCTTCTAACCTTGCTTCTTCTATTTTTTCAAATTCTTTAAACCAGACTAATTTCCAGGGTCCATTAATTTTAGAGTACTGGCCACCAGCCGAGTGATTATGTTCATAAATCCTACGGTCAATGTCATTAGAAGATCCAGTGTAGAATTTTTTATTTTTCTGACTCTGAATTATATATACTCCAATCATATTGAGGTACGTTAGACTTCACCCCGCCTTGGCGGGGCAAGCTCTGACACGGCTCCAAATAGCTTCTAGCTTCAAGCTGATAGCTATTAGCTAAGGCTTAAAACAAAAAGACTTTATCATATTTATATTAAAATTTCTACATTTTAATGCGCGAAGCAGATTGCCCTAACTTCCAAGGCCCCGGATTTTTCTAGAGCTTTCTTTGCGTTTTCGATTGTTGCGCCCGTGGTGGTGATGTCGTCTATTATTAGAATGGTTTTTCCGCGAACTTGAGGAATAAACTTTTCTCTAACTTTATACAAATTTTCTGCATTTTTTATTCTCGATTCTCTTGTTTTTATTTCTGATTGGGGAGAAGAGTGTCTGGTTTTTATTAAACAATCACAAATTTCAAAATAATTTTTATCGTTTTCAAAAAACTTTTCTGCAAGAAGCAGAGAATGGTTTCGGAATCTTTTTTTCATATGTAGATTGGAAGCGGGGATAGGAACAAGAATTATTTTTTCTCCACCAAAAAGGGCCAGATCAGATATTTCTGGTAGAAAGTTTGAATACATTAATCCAGATATTACCTTGGCCAACTCCGGCTTCTGATAATTTTTTAGATTTTTTATAGTTCGCTCAACTTGTTTGTCTTTATATTGGAAGAGAGCTTTTGCATAGGTTAGTTCGGTTTCTTTTGATCTAGAAAATCGGTTTATGCACTCCCGACACAAGGAGCTTCCGGATTTTTCACAAGAGGCGCATTTTTCTGGGAAAAGGAAAGAAAGTATTTTTTTGATTAGGGTATGTTGTTTCATCCTAGTTCTAAGATATAATATAAACTATAATAACAAAATGGAATTTTCATTTAAGAAACTAATAAAAGAAGGTTTGGCTGGACTCTCACAAAATAACTCTGGAGATAGTGTCTTTGGTATTGATGTTGGTTCTTCTTCTATAAAAGTTGTTCAATTAAGAAAGAAGGCTGGTAAGGCGATTCTTGAAACATATGGAACGCTTGCGCTTGGTCCTTATGAAGAGGGTGGAACTGTAGGACAAATTACAAATCTTCCTCCAGAAAAAATTGCGCCAGCTTTATTGGATCTAATTAGAGAAGCCCAAGTCACTGCGAAGAATTGTGCCCTTTCTATTCCTTCTACTTCATCGCTAATGTTAATAATAGAAGTGCCAAGCACAATCTCTGAAAAAGATCTGCCTTCTGTTATTCCAACTGAAGCAAGGAAATACATTCCTGTTCCAATGAATGAGATAAGTTTGGACTGGTGGATGATCCCAAAGAGTGATTCAGAATCTTCTGTTGATGCCACAAAGAATGAAGTTCTTATTGCTGCTGTTCACAACGATGCGCTTGAAAGAAATCAAAACATAATGAAAGAAGCAAAGTTAACTCCATCTTTTTATGAGATAGAAGTATTTAGTTTGCTCCGATCTGTTCTAGGCAGAGAATTAACTCCAGTGATGATTGTTGATATTGGAGCAGGGAAGACCAAAGTTTCAATTGTTGAGTTCGGAGTTGTCAGAAGTTTCCATATTATAAATCGTGGAGGAAACGATATAACTTCTGCTTTATCCAAATCTCTTTCTATGACTTACAATCGAGCAGAAGAATTAAAGAGAGAATTCGGAATGAAAGGTTCTCCTGATGTTCCAGAAATGGCGAACATTGTTCGAATTTCTGCTGACTATATTTTGGCTGAAGTTAATACTGTTATTCTAAGCTTTGAGAAAAAATATAATAGATCAATTTCAAAAGTTGTTTTCACTGGTGGAGGAGCGATGCTTCTAGGATTTATTGAGTATGCAAGCAAAGCTGTTTCTGTGCCTGTCGCCGAAGGAAATCCTTTTTCAAAAGTTGAAGCACCAAAGTTTCTTGAGGGAGTTCTGTCTTCTGTTGGTGCTGAATACTCAACTGCAGTTGGACTTGCAATCAGACTTCTAAAATAATTTTTAGTTTCCCCAATTAGTCTTGTTTTTTCTTGCTTAAATATTTCTAATTGTCGTATAATATGTATTGAAACAAATGGAAACACCTATACAGACATCTTTCATACCAAAGAAACCAATGGATACAAATTCTTCCGTTGCTTCTTCTAGTCGTCCAACTAACTGGATATTATTTTTTGCAACAATAATTTTTATTGCTTCTCTCGCTTTGGCTGTAGGTGTTTATTTTCACAGAGCTTATCTAGTTAAACAACAATCAGCTCTAGAGTCTCAAATAGAGAGAGCTAAAGCATCTTTTGAACCAGAGTTTGTTAGTGACATTGAGAAGTTGGACAGAAAGCTTCGAGCTGGTTCTGAAATAATAGATAATCACATAACTGCTTCTCCTGTTTTTGAAATTCTTTCAGATCTCACTTTGAAACAAATAAGATATTCAGAATTTAGTTTTACAGTTGATGAAAATAATTCTAAGCAAGCAACTGTTTTGCTTTCTGGAAAAGCAGATGGATACAGAACAATCGCGCTCCAAGCAGATCTTTTTTCTTCAAATAGAAATATCGTAGATCCTATTTTTTCTAACTTAGTTTTAGACGAGAGGGGGCAGGTTTTGTTTGACCTTTCTTTTGAGGTTCCGATTGACACAATATTATACAAGAATAACTTGAACCAATAATTTTATGTTTAGATTTTTATTTCCAATAATTCTAGTAGGGGTAGCCATTGCTGGTTTCTTCTTTTTCACAAACCCAATTAGAGGAGAAATTTTGGATTTGAAAACAACAGTAGGTGCTTATTCCAAAGCTCTCGATAACTCAAAGGCTCTGTCAGAAGTTCGAGATCAGTTGGCTGCTAAAAAGAGTGCATTTAGAGAAGAAGACTTGGACAAGTTAGAGAAATTGCTTCCAGATAGTGTTGAGAATATAAAATTAGTTTTGGAAATAGAACAAATGGCTGCTGTGCATGGAATGGCTCTAAAAAATGTTGAATATGATCCAACTTTTGCTGAGAAGGATAATGTTGATTCTAGAAGTAGAGCTGATTCTTTTGATACAAATCAAGAATATGGAACATTTGAACTTGTTTTTACAACAGAAGGTCCGTACGATAGATTCTTGGGATTCTTGAAAGACCTTGAATACAGCCTACGAATTGTTGATGTAAAAAATATAGAATTTAGCGCAACTGAGCAAAAGGATGTTTATCAGTATACATTTACAATAAATACTTATTGGCTGAAGAATTAATATGGATAAAAAGAAAATTATTTTAATAGGTCTAGTTATCGTGATGTTGGTTGTTTTTTATAATGTTTTTATAAAATCAAGCAATAAGTCAGCCAAAGTTGTAACTCAGGGTAGTGCTTTTGATACAATTTCAATCGATCAACTTTCCGAAGAGGAACAAAGAGTTGGAGGAGAATTTTTGGACCAATTATTAAACCTTGAAGCGATGACTTTGCCAGGTGATATTTTTGACAATCCTTCTTTTGGAAGCTTGAGCGACTTTACTATAGATCTAATTCAACCAGGAAATGAGGGAAGACCAAACCCGTTTGCTCCTGTTGGAGAAGACATTGCGTTTGCAACCCCAGGCGCTCCAGTTCAGACTGGTCAAGTAACAAAAATAACAAACACTTCTGCGACTCTATCTGGAATACTCGCAAGTGGTCTTAGTGTTACAGAGAGATTTTTTGAATATGGAACAACAGAATCTTTGGGCTCAACTACTACAAAGATAACTTCTACACTTACTCCTTTTGAAACCAATCTTACTTCAATGACACCTGGAACAACTTATTATTTTAGAGCGGTAGCAAAAATTGGTTCGGCATATTCTTTTGGGGATATTTCTAGTTTTCAAACAACAGGAACAGCTCCGGTTACAAATACAACTTCCAGCCAATCTTTGGGTGGTAATTAGATATGATAATACTTCAAGAACTTGTTAATCGTGGACTTCTTGCCCCCGATCAGGTTGGTGAGGTTTTAAGAATTGCTAATGAAAAATTTGAGGGAAACCAAGAAGCTTCAATTGTTTCTTTTGGTGTAGATGAAAATAAACTTCTTGATATAAAAGGAGAAATTTTCGGAATGCCTATAAAGAAGATAGAAGACTCTTCTATTTCTTTCGATGCACTAAAAACAGTACCAGAAGATTCCGTTCGTCATTATAGATTTATTCCAATTAGTTTCGTTGACGGTGTCTTAAATGTTGGTATTGTTGATCCGGAAAACATCCAAGCATTGGATGCCCTACAATTCATCGCCTCAAAAGATAACATTCCTTATAAAACATTTTTGATAACAAATTCTGCGTTTGAGAAACTTTTGAAAAATTATGAAGGTCTTTCTAATGAAGTTGATAAAGCGGCGTCTGACTTGGATCAAGACCTTGTTAATTCTACTGTTTATAGTCAAGACGAGATAGAGAAGAGAGAAAAAGAGCAGGCAAAAAGCGAAAATAAAATAGTTGAAGAAGCGCCGGTAATAAAAATTGTAGACAACTTAATTAAGGTTGCAACTGAAGGAAAGGCTTCTGACATTCACATAGAACCAACAAGGGAACAGGCTGTTGTTCGTTTTCGTGTTGATGGATTTCTTCACAAATCAATCACTTTACCAATTCCTCTTTACCAAGGAGTTGTTGCCAGAATAAAATTAAAAGCTCAACTTCGACTTGATGAAAAAAGAAAACCACAAGATGGATCTTTTTCTGTTTTTGTTGCTGGAAGTAGAAAGATAGATCTGCGTGTTTCGACTTTTCCAACTGTCTATGGAGAGAAGGTGGTGATTCGTATTTTGGATAACACTAGTGGAATAAAAAGTTTCGAGTCTCTTAATCTAAGAGAAGACAACTTAAGTATGCTTAAAGATGCGATAAAGAGACCTTATGGATTGATTCTTATAACTGGACCAACCGGAAGCGGAAAATCTACAACTCTTTATTCAATCCTAAATGAATTAGACAGGGAAACATATAACGTTGTTTCTCTTGAAGACCCGGTAGAATATAAAATTGATGGAGTGAGTCAGTCACAGGTAAATGTTGATATTGGTTATACTTTTGCCAATGGTTTGCGTTCGATTCTTCGACAAGACCCAGACATAATAATGGTTCAAGAGATCCGAGATAAAGATACTGCCCAGCTTGCTATTCAAGCAGCTCTAACTGGACACTTGGTTCTTGCAACACTGCACACCAACACAGCGATTGGTGCTATTCCTCGTCTTGTTGATATGGGAGTTGATCCTTACCTTATTGCTCCAACTCTTATCATGACGATTGCTCAAAGATTGGTTCGGGTTTCTTGTGAGAGCGCCAAGAAAAAGGTTCCAATGGATGATAGTACTAAAGTAATTTTAGACAAAGAATTTGCTGATTTGCCTGAAGATTTCAGAAAGAAATTACCAATCGGTAGTGATATGTATGAAATATCTCCAACTCCAGACTGTCCTTCTGGAACACGCGGAAGAGTGGCAGTTTTTGAAATGCTTATGATCGATAAGGAGATTCAGCATTTAATACTAACTAATCCAGTAGAACAGGAGATTTATAAAATAGCTCGAGCAAAGGGAATGCTCACAATGAAAGAAGACGCTATTCTAAAAGCAGTAAAAGGAGAAATCCCAATGCAAGAAGTCTTCACTTTGTAAATTTCTGATATAATAATTTTATATGGCAGAAGAAAATAAAAACGGAAGAAAAATATTAATTATCGATGATGATAATTTTCTGCTTGATATGTATGCCTTGAAATTTGGTCAAAACGGATATCAAGTTGATACAGCTCTCGGTTCTGTTCAGGGTCTCGACAAACTAAAGGCCGGTTCTAATCCAGATGTTATTGTTACAGATTTACTTATGCCGGTTATGGATGGTTTTGAACTTCTAGAAAAAATAAACCAAGAAAAACTTGCCCCAGATGCTAAAAAAATAATACTTTCTAATTTGAGCCAAGACGCTGACGTTGAAAGGGGAAATAAATTAGGAATTTCTGGTTACATCGTTAAAGCATCCAGCACACCTTCTGAAGTTTTAGACAAGGTAAATAAAATAATGGAACAAAAATAATAATATGGAAGAAAATAAAAATTTAATTGAAAGATTGGTTCTAGATTTATTGAAACAGAGCGGTTCTGATTTGCACCTTTCTGCTGGAAGACATCCAGTTATGAGAGTAAATGGGGAATTGGTTACTTTGCTTCGTGATAAAGAGCTTACTAACGAAGATATGAAAAGTATCATCGAAGTTATGATAGGTAAACCAAAGTTAGATAAATTCCTAGAAAAGCAGGAATTAGATTTTTCTTACTCTGTTGGAACAGAAGCAAGACTTCGAGGTAACGCTTATATAACCAGAGGAAATATTTCTATCGCACTTAGACTTATTCCAAAGGTTAAACCTCTTGATGAACTAGATCTTCCTCCAATATTGAAAACTTTCGCAACAAAAAAACAGGGATTCTTTCTAATTGTTGGACCAGTTGGACAAGGAAAGTCTACAACCATGGCGGCAATGATTGATTTGATAAACACAGAAAGAGCAGAAAGAATAATTACAATCGAAGATCCGATTGAGTATCTTTTTGATCCAAAGAATTCAATTATTGATCAGAGAGAAGTTGGAATTGATACAGACGATTTCCAAACAGCTCTTAACTCAGTTTTTAGAGAAGACGTTAATGTAATCATGATTGGAGAGATGCGAAATGCTGAAACTATTGCAACAGCTGTTACTGCCGCTGAAACTGGACACCTTGTGATATCAACTCTACATACTAACAATGCATCTCAGACAATTGATCGTATTATTGACTCTTTCCCTCCGGCACAACAAGATCAAATCAGAACTCAACTTGCAGGTTCTCTTTTGGGGATCTTCTCTCAAAGACTTATTCCTAAAGTTACAGGTGGAAGAGTCCCAGCTTATGAGCTTCTAATAAACAACAACGCTGTCTCTAATCTAATAAGAGAGAGAAGAACTCATGAAATAGATGTTGTTATTGAAACTGGCTTTGAACAAGGAATGGTTGATATGAACAGATCCCTCCTTGATCTTGTTAGAAAAGGCGAAATTACAATAGATAACGCAAGACTCTACTCTTCAAATCCAAAAGGTTTAGAGAGATTGATGTAAAAATATGAATTTTAAATACAAAGCAATTGAAGAAAATGGTGCAGAGAAAGAGGGGTTAATTTCTGCTGTGAATCAGGATCTTGCGATCGCCTCTCTTCAAAGAAGGGGAATGATTATTGTCTCTATTCGTGAGGAAGGTAAAAAACAAGGTCTTGAAATGACTGTTTTCGAGAGAGTTCCGCAGAAAGAGATTGTTATTCTTTCAAGACAAATTTCTACTCTTTTTGAGGCTCAAGTTTCAGCCTTGAAAGCTTTCTCACTTGTTTCAAGTAGTTCTGATAATCCTCTTTTGAAAAGAAAATTGAATCAAGTTGTTGATGACCTTCAGGCTGGATATTCAATCTCAGGAGCGTTA
Source organism: uncultured bacterium (assembly GCA_937895685.1). Lineage (GTDB taxonomy): Bacteria > Patescibacteriota > Minisyncoccia > Phycocordibacterales > UBA9973 > JAGOTH01. Next base: position 17,071 of record CALBMC010000087.1, read on the forward strand.
GCAAAACATGGAGAAATCTTCTCTGATTTCTATGTGAACATGGTTAAGGCTGGAGAAGAGTCTGGAAAATTAAATCAAACATTCGGATATTTGGCAGATTACCTAGATAGAAACTACGAACTTACTTCTAAGACAAAAAATGCTTTAATTTATCCAATATTCGTTATCATCACTTTTTTTGCTGTTATGACACTGATGTTAACAATGGTTATTCCAAAGTTGTCTCAAATTATTACGGAAAGCGGACAAAGTGTTCCTCTCTATACAAGAGTGGTTATTGGATTTTCAAATTTCCTTGTTGATTATGGAATTGTTATTTTAGTTATAATTATTGCTGGAATTTTATATCTGATTAGACTTTCTAGAACTGAATCTGGAAAAAAATATTTAGATAACTTGAAACTAACTTTTCCTGCTGTTGGTAATCTTTTTAGGAAATTATATCTTTCAAGAATTGCAGATAACTTGGATACAATGATTTCTGCTGGTATTCCAATAGTTAGAGCTCTTCAGATAACAGGGGATGTTGTTGGTAATAGAGTTTATAAAGACATAGTTAAAGAAGCAGAAGAAGGGGTAAAAGCTGGAAGTAGTTTGTCTGCTTCTTTTGAAAAGAATTCAGAGTATATTCCAACTATCTTAGTTCAGATGATAAAAGTTGGAGAAGAGACTGGATCTTTGTCTTCAATTTTGAAAACACTAGCAAAATTCTACAAAAGAGAAGTTGATGGTGCTGTTGATACTATCGTTAGCTTGATTGAGCCGATTATGATTGTGGCACTTGGACTTGGAGTTGGGTTCTTGCTTGCGTCAGTTCTTGTTCCTATCTACAACCTTGCTTCCGGAATCGCTTAGTTTTTCCACAGGGGTTTTCATATAGACTCTTTTCTTGATACAATATATTCATTACAAGTTTTCAGTCGTGGGAAACCACGCAAATAAGTTAGTCTTAAATTATGCAAAAAAAGTTCGAAAAAGGATTTACACTCGTTGAACTACTAGTAGTTATTGCGATTATCGGAATTTTGGCTTCAGTTGTTTTAGCTTCACTTAACACAGCAAGAAGCAAAGGTTCTGACGCTGCTATCAAGTCAAACCTAAATAACGCTCGTGCAGCAGCAGAGCTTTATTACGACTCAAATGGAAATAGCTACGCTTCTGTTTGTACAGCGGCTACAGGTATTTCTCTACAAGTTGCTGGTGCAGAATCTGCAAACGGTTCAGGAATAACAGTTAGCTGTGCTGGAGATGCAAACGAATGGGCAGCATCATCTCAACTTCTTTCAACAGGAGCTGGATACTATTGTGTTGACTACAAAGGAAACGCAACAACAACAGGTTCTCTTGCTTGGTCAAGCACTGATGGTGATATAGACTGTGACTAATTAGTTACTTCAGTATTTTCAAAGGCCACCTTCGGGTGGTTTTTGAATTTGGGGAATATTAGTTTTTGTAATAAATAAAAATGTTATAATTTATGGTATGAAAACAAGAATGAATAAAGGTTTTACTTTAGTTGAGTTATTAATAGTGATTGCAATTATCGCGATAATTGTTGGAATAGTTTTAGGTTCTTTGTCTGAGTCTAGGGCGAAGGGAAGAGATGCGAGCAAAGTTAGATCAATGAATGAAATTCAGAAAGCTCTAAGTTTGTATCAGTCTCAATACAATGGTTACCCTACCACTTTGAGTAATTTGGTTTCTGCAGGATTTATTTCTAGTATCGCTTCCGATATAGATTACTTGCCACTCGCACCAGTTTCTTTGGGTGCTACTCCTCCAGCCTCTTGTCCAAATTACCACCTTGCTGTTTCTCTCGAAAGAACATACGCTGTTTTAAGTACAGATAAAGACGTTGTTTCTCCTTTAGCTGGTGCTACTCGTTGCTACACTGGAGCTGGTGCGGGAATTACTGGAACAGACACTGGAAAGTGTAGAGCAACAGACGCAAATGGATCTTATTGTTATGACATAACTCCATAGTTATGAGTTATCTAATTATAATTTTCTTATTTATTCTTGGAACACTTCTTGGTAGTTTTCTAAATGTTGTAATTCTTCGTTATCACACAGGTATGGGTCTTGGTGGTAGAAGTATGTGTATGTCTTGTGGAAAGACTTTGCACGCGCATGAGCTTATCCCGATTCTCTCATTTTTATTTCAAAGAGGAAGATGTCGTAAGTGTAAAGCGAAGTTATCTATACAGTATCCAATTGTTGAAGCTTTATCTGGTTTTGTTGTTTTAATTTCAGCTCTTACACTTTCTCCAATTCTTGATTACTCAAGTACTGTATTCATGACACTTTTTGTTTATATTGTTTTTGCTTTTTCTCTTCTTCTAGTTATTTCTGTTTATGACTTAAGACACAAAGTTATACCAAACGCACTTTCTTTGGCTTTTGTCGTATTGTCTTTTTTCTCAATTTTCATGTCTGTTAAAGGTCCGGTTGTGCCAACTGTCTTAGAGTTATTTTCTGGATTTTTCTTAGCCTTACCGTTTGCCCTTATATCACTTGGGTCAAAAGAAAGACTTATGGGATTTGGAGATGTTAAATTAATTTTTGGAATAGGTTACCTGCTTGGTCTTTCTTCTGGAATAATGGCTGTATTGCTTGCTTTTTGGATAGGAACAGTAGTTGCCCTAGTCTTACTTCTTTTTAGAAAATTTGGATTTAATTTGAAATCAGAAATTCCTTTTGCGCCTTTTCTTGCCCTTGGAACTTTCGTTGTTTTCATAACTAGCATTAACATAGCGTCTTATATAAATCTTTTTTCTTAGATTAATCAATGAATAAAAAACAAAAAATATTAAAAATATTTCGCCAGAATAAAGGAATGACTTTTCTTGAAATGGTTGTTATTTTGAGTATTTTTGGAACCCTCACAGGAGTTGTCTTGTTTAACTATCGAGATTTTGGATCAAATGTGGAAATGCAAAATATTACTAATGACATAGCTTTGCGTGTCGTAGAAGCTCAAAGATCTGCTATATCCGGAAGACTTGGGGGAGAGACAAGTTCTATAGATTATCGACCAACTTATGGAGTTCGCTTTGAATATGGAGCTCCAATTGCGGATGGTAGATTTATTTATTTTATTGATAGAGTTTCTTCTCATAATTTCTTTTTTGATACACCAACAGCGGGTTGTCCCGGGGGCGAGTGTTTGTCTGAAAGTTTATTTAAAGAAGGATTTGGAATAGATAGGATTTGTTTGGACAAAGGAACAAATTGCTCTTTTAATAAAGTAGATGTTTTATTCTCTCGTCCATACCCAAATGCAATAATCAGAACAGAACCTGAAGGAGGAGTTGATTTAGCTGAAACTCAATATGGAGATGTTGCTATTCAGATAAAGTCTCCTTCAGATATAATTAGAACTATAATAGTTTGGAGCACTGGACAGGTTGAGATTAGATCTGGAAGCATAGATGATATTTTTTAATATGAGAAAAGATACTACAAAACATAACAAAGGTTTTACACTTCTTGAGTTGATGGTATCAATCGGTCTTTTCCTTGTAATTGTAACTATAGGTATTCAGGCGATGCTAAATACCGGAAATAACTATCACAAGACTCAAGACCTGCGTTCTTCTATGGATGGAATGAGCTTTGTGATGGAGGAAATGGCGAGAAATATAAGACTCGGATCTCACTATCACTGTAAGGCTTTTACAGGATCAATGGAGCTTCCTCAAGACTGTAGTACTTTGACTGAGAACTCTCTTTCTTTGGCTTTTGAAAACGTTGATGGTCTTCCTTATGACGCCGAAGGGCCAAATCTTGAGGATCAGTTTATTTATAGATTTTCTGAAGTTAGCGGAAAAGGGAAGATAGAAAAGTCTGTTGATGGAGGAGATACTTTTTTGGATATAACTCCAATAGATGTTGATATAGATTTATCCAAATCAGGATTCTCTGTTTTTGGTTCAGAAACACCAGATGACTTTATTCAACCTTCTGTTTTAATTAGAATTTCTGGAACTGTATTAACCAAGACTAATTCAACAAATTTCTCAATACAGACAACTGTTTCTCAGAGAGCAATTGAATCAACAATATGATGAAAAAAGGATTAAAAAGAAATAAAGGATTTACGCTAATAGAAACACTTGTTTCTTTGGCTATTCTTACGACTGCGGTGGTTGCTATGATTTGGGTTTCTGGAAATGGAGTTTCAGAATCTCTTTATTCAAAAAACAAAATAATTGCAAATTATCTAGCTCAAGAAGGAGTAGAAATTGTTCGCAATATTAGAGATGGAGAAGTTGCAGGGGGTGCTGGTTGGGATGGTTTTATGGACACAGTTTCGGATTGCTCTCCTTCCACTGGTTGTACTATTGATGCAACGCCAATTGTTGCCGCCATCTCCATTCAACAGTGTGTTTCTGAGCCAGGAAAAATTTGTAATAAAAATTTCTTTTTGACACCAGGTGGATTCTATACACACCAAGCAGTTGGTACTGCTACAAGTTTCAGAAGAAAGATAGTAGTTGCCCCCGTTGGTGCAAGTGAGGCAACTGTCACAGTCACTGTAACATGGGAACAGTCTGGTAAAACCAAAACAATCGTAATTGGTAATTACTTGTCATCATGGCAACCAGAATAATATGAATAAAACAAATCACAAAAAAGAAGATAAAGGTTTTATAATTCTTTTGGCCGTTGTTCTTACTTCTATTGTTCTCGCTATTACGGTTGGTATTGCAAGTATTGCTTACAGAGAAGTTCTTTTGTCTAGAACAGCTGTAGATGCCCAGGCTTCTTTTTCTTCTGCGGACAGTGGAGCTGAGTGTGCGCTTTTACACGACATAAAGCCTGTTCCAAGTTTATTTTCTGCATTAGCAACGACAATAAATTGTCAGCTGGTTGATATTGATGTTGATTATACATCTGATGCAATTGGTGATTATGCCGGATTTCTCATGTCTACACCTTCTGGTTGTGCTGATGTTAGAGTTTACAAAGATATTATTATTGATGTACCAGATGAGGGGGAAGTTAGTTTTACTCAGATAGATTCAAGAGGATACAACCTAGCTTGTAATGTAGTGGAGAATGAACCAGAGAATATTAGAATCACCGAAAGGTTGATCCAGGTTCGTTACAGAAATCCTACCCCAGACGCGACAGGAGTTGATGTTATTGATTTAGGAGGTGGTGGACTTCCAGATGGAGGAGCAACCGGAGGAACTGATACGGGTGGAGCAGACGCAGGAGCCTTATAAAGTAAAAAAGCCTTTATTAAAGGGGCTTTTTCTTTTATACTCTCTAAGTGAACAAATCTGAGGCAAAAGAAAGAATAAATCTTTTAAGGGAAGAAATAACCTCTCTTCGCCGTCGTTATCATATTGAAAACGATCCTTCTATTACTGACGATATCTACGATTCTCTAACTCGTGAACTTAGATCTCTAGAAGCGAAGTATCCTGAATTCCGTTTGGTTGATGATCCTATAAATCGAGTCGCGGGTGCTCCTCTTCCAAAGTTTGAAAAAATAAATCACACAAAAAGAATGCTTTCATTGCAAGATGTTTTTTCTGTGTCCGAACTCGAGGACTGGGAAGATAGAGCAAAGAAAATAATAAAAGGTGAGACACCGACATATTTTGCGGAGTTAAAGTTCGATGGACTTGCTGTTTCTTTGTATTATGAAAATGGAAAGTTAGTTTATGGTGCAACAAGAGGAGATGGGTTTGTAGGAGAAAATGTAACAGAGAATATAAAGATGATAACTGATATCCCGGTAACACTGCCCGATTCTTCTCCTAAAAAGATAGAAGTTCGTGGAGAAATTGTAATGTCTAAAGAGACATTGGAAAAACTTAATTCAGAAAATGAGAAAAGGGGATTGCCAAAGTTTGCCAATACTCGTAATGCTGCCGTAGGATCTATTCGCCAACTAGACCCTTCGATTGCAAAAGAGAGAAATTTAAATTTTTATGCATATGATATAGCTCAACTTTCAGATGATTATGCAAATAAAATAAAACTTCATTCTGATGAGCATCGGCTACTTTTTTCTTTGGGCTTTCCGGTTAGTGAACATGAAAAAAAATGCAAAGACATAAAAGATGTAGAAAAGTTTGTAGAAAGTATTTCAAAGATTCGGGAAAGTCTACCTTTTGGAACTGATGGTGTTGTTATATCTATAAACGAAACTTCTTTGCAAGACAGACTCGGTGTTGTAGGAAAGGCGCCACGTTATATGTGCGCTTTCAAATATCCAGCTGAAAAGGCAACAACAAAGGTTCTGGATATCACGGTTCAAGTTGGTCGCACAGGAGTGCTCACTCCGCTCGCACATTTCGAACCAACACTTGTTTCTGGTTCGACTGTTTCAAAGGCAACGCTTCACAACATGGACCAAATAGAAAGACTAGATTTGAAAATAGGAGACACTGTTGTGATTCAGAAAGCAGGAGATGTTATTCCTGAAGTCGTAGAGGTCTTGAAAGGTCTCCGTACTGGAAAAGAAAAGAATTTCAAAATGCCATCTAAGTGTCCTGTCTGCGGAGGGGAAGTAGAGAAGAAGGAAGGTCAGGGAGGAAAAAGTGTCGCATACTATTGTACAAACAAGCGCTGTGAGGCCAAGAGTACACGTGGGCTTGTACACTTTGTAAACGCTTTCGATATATACACGGTTGGTCCAAAGATTGTAGAGAGACTTCAAGACGAAGGACTTATTACCGATGCCGCTGACTTGTTCTCTCTCACTGAAGCCGATCTGTCTGGGCTTGAGAGATTTGGTGAGAAAAGTGCAAGTAACATAATAGGAAATATAAATGAAAGAAAAAGTCCCACACTCGATCGATTCATCGTGTCTCTCGGGATAATACATGTTGGAGAAGAAACAGCTCGAGATCTAGCAGGACATTTTGGAACACTAAAGAAATTTTTAAATGCAAAAGAAAGTGATTTGGACGAGATAGAAAATATCGGTCCGGCAGTAACAGAAAGTATCTTAGAATATCTCTCCGATTCATATCATCAAAAGTTTATACAAAAACTTCTCGATAATGGAGTAAAGCCAAAGGATTATAAAAAGGCGACTGGCAAATTTACTGGACTTACTTTTGTTCTAACTGGGACACTTCCGACTCTTTCTCGTGAAGAGGCAAAGAAAATAATAATAGAGCACGGTGGCAAAGTTGCGGGCTCTGTTTCAAAGGCGACAAGTTTCGTTCTCGCAGGGGAGAGTGCTGGGTCCAAACTAAATGAGGCGAAGAAGCTTGGAGTGAAGGTGATAAGTGAGGTGGAGTTTGTAAAAATGACAAAATAACTTCCTTTTTTAATTCCTAGTTTGAAAAACACGATAAACCGCCTGCTGGCGGTTTTCTCATCTTGAGCCGTCGCTCTGCGATAGGTTTTTCAA